>JBAXRR010000023.1:0-17923 GCA_037131125.1 bacterium | reverse complement strand
GATCTGGAAGTGTTGAATTAAGAGTTAGTGTTCCAGATATAACATTACTTTGAGAGTAGTTATCTAGATCATCTACAACTACTACATATATTGTGTTAGAGCCTTTAACAAGTCCGTTTATCTTAGATTCAGGAATTGTTGTTGTTAAAGATGGGATGTAAACTAATGAATTACTTCTTAAAGTACTTAGATTTCCTGGTGGAGTTACGTTTACCATATAGAAATAACTCTTTAGTGTTCTACCAGGAGAAAGTACTGCATCTGGCCAACTTAGAGCAAAGGAGTTAGTACTAGATGTATTAGGAGTTACAGTTACTAAAGATCCATCTGCAAACTTAGGAGCATCTCCTCCATATGCAATTAATGCAGTTCTGGAAAGTTGAGATTTATTACCAGCAATATCTATTGCCTTAAAGTAAATTGTGTTATTTCCTGTTTGTATATATGGCTTATCTCTGGCATCTGTTAAGAAGTAAGGTTGAACAGTATTTAATGGAAGATAATCTAAGTTAAGAGAGTCGCTATGGGTTGTACCAAGCCAGGTTGTTTCATTGTTAATAGCATATTGGTAACCAAGTAAATCTGAATTAGCATCGGAGGCACTAGATGGAGCAACTAATGGCCAATTAAAATATATTTCATTAACATTAGAGAAAGAATTATTTGGTGCAGATATACTTGTTACGTTTGTTGGTGGTGTGTCATCGAATTTAAATGCAAATTCTTCATACAAGCCAGAATTATATACATTTCCTACATTGTCTATTGCTCGAATTCTTAAATAGTAAGGTTGGTTAGATGTTGTTAACCAATTTACTCCTCTATATGAAAGATTAGAGAAATCTATTGAGTTAGTTCCTACAACAAATTGACAATTAGATTCTATAGTTGTTACTGGAGATGTTCCGAGTAATCCCTTTGAGTTAATAGGGTCTATATTTGTATCTTGAGATAAAGATAGACAATACCCTCTTAATCCTGAGTTAGCATCTGCACCCTGATCCCAACTAAAATATGGAGATGAATTATTTGTCCATGTCATAGATGGAACATTAGTTCCTCCTGCACTTCGAAGCATAATAGTATTAGCTGCATTTGTAGATGGAGCTACTAAATCTTTTACATAATTAATATTCATTCCAGAAAGAATAGGTGTAGTTAATTGACTTGGACTATTTAACGTAGCTCTTACTTGAACATACTTAAGAGCGTTAGGTGTAATACTATAATTAGGATCTGTTCCAGCATTTGCTTGATAATTACTCCATGTTATTCCATCTATAGATGTTCGAACATCGTAGGTAATTGTATTTCCATTTAATGTTTCCGTTGGAAGGAAGTTAGGAGAAGATCCCCAGTGTGCGTTATTTGCAAGACTCATTACGGGAGATTCCCATGTACCTGTTGTTAAATACTTCCCCTGATTAGACACATCATCTGAATGGGAGATAAGACCAGAGTTATAGATATCTGCAACCTGATTCAGACTTAAAGCTGAATTAAATAATCTAAGATCTGAAATAGTGCCGTTTGCCACTTGAGTATTATCTGTATACCCAATATTCATATTTGCTGCAAATGAAGTAATAGCTTGACCAACACTTCCTGAATTTGCAACACCATTAATGTATAGGATTGGAGTAGTACCATTAAATGTTAATACTAGATGTGACCATTTTCCGCTAGTTGCTGTACCTGCAGAATTAAACTGGCTTCCCCAATAGAAACCATAACTATTTACATTAAAGTTCTTTGCAATTGAGATAACATGAGAAGCATCTTGTCCATCTACTCTGAAATATACATTATTCTTTCCAGAAGAATTTGTAGTTAAAACATCGTTCTTTACCCACATACTTATACTTCCAGCAGAATAAGATAAGTTCCCACTAGTTGGATATCTTAAGTTTGTTACAGTTCTTGTGCTTGTAGAATTATTAGCAGATCCAGTCCATGCATAGTTACTTCCTAAAGATCCATCTGCATATGTTGTTGCATATGCAAGATTTTCAAGTTGTACTCCATCTACATATATCTTCTTACCAGATCTAACTTGGATTCCAAATATTTGGTTAGCAACAGTATCTCCAGTAAATATTCCCTTTACTCTTGTCCAACCACCACCAACGTCTTCATAGGTAACAGTTGCTGATGGAAGTCCTGCAATTGGATTAGTAGAACCAATAGGTAATACATCTGAAGAAGTTAATTGTGTTCCATCTTTATATGCATAGAATGACATTGTGTAAGATGCTGCTGTTAGAGTATCTGTCATACTATATATCTGATCTAATGAACTAGATGTGTTATCTAGTAATAAAGATTTAGTTCCAAATCTTGGTGTTGTACTATCTTGAGCCACTGTTCCAAGAGCAGTATTTACTGCTGTTACACCAGATGCTGAAGAGCCAACGATCATTGTAGGAGTTGTTTGAGAACTATTTACTATATCCATTGATACAGTATTGTTAGAAAGAAGTGCTGGTGTTGTTGCAGATGTTAAGGACTTAACTACGCTATCTGAATCTGTATAGTTACCTGTCTTACCATTCTTAATTATACTTAATGCAGTGTCTGTTCCTGCATATATTGTTGTTCCATCTGATGATCCCCAAACACTTTGTACGTTACTTGTTGTACCTTGTAATTTTTGATCCGATTTAGTTGCATGATTAAGAGCTCCTAGTCCTTTATTGTACATGTCGAGGATTTGAGTGGGAGATATAACACCGTCGACTACAAATGGCTCATCTATTGAGCCATTCATATTTCTTCCTGAAGTAAAGTCTAAACCTATTTGAATTGAGCTAGGTGTATTTGGAATAGCTGAAACATTATTATCACTTGCTTCAAGATTACCATCTAAGTATATTTTTCTATCCTTAGTTGTACTATTATATGTAGCTACAACATGATGCCAAGTGTTGTTGTTAACTAATGTAGTACCAGTAAGAGGCGTTCCTCCACTTTGACTAAAATCCAAATTGTCATTATATATTCTTAAAAACCAATCAGCACCAACATTTGCGGAACTATATTTTGATATAAGGCCGTGAAATACTCTTGCATCATCAATATCCTTAAACCAAGTTCCGACACTTAAATCTCCAGTTATCTGGAAATCAGTTTTCCTTATCTCATATCCTACTGGTACTTTTGATCCAGCTATAGGGGCAGTTAAATTCCATCCTCTTGTTGCCCTAGCCTTAGTTGTATATATAGTTATATCCCTATTCCCTGTTCCACTTGCAGTTCCTAAATATCCCCAAGTCACTGTGTTATCTGAGTTGGTTATAACAATCATGTAAAGGGCATTTCCTGATGTGGTTTGATATGTTCCAAAGTCCGTACTATCATCTTCAAATTGAGCTGTTGTTGTATCATTACCTGTTGAGTATGTTAGTGTTCCTATGTTTGTTGCTATAGTTTGTTGTCTTAAATATCCAGTTGATCCATCAAATGTTAATGCACTGTTTCTTACACCTGCTGCTAATGATTGAACTCCTGTTGATGATCCTTGAACTGAAAGAGAACTGGTCATACCTGATGAATCTGATACTGATGCCCAGGATTTAAGGGAAAGTGCTACATTATCAAGAGGGGTGACGGAGACGTCGTCGATATAATACGTAGCTGCATTCAATGCTTTAACTCTCATGTTTTCAGTGCCCGTGCCAGTCGCTTGACTAACAATAGTCAACTTAGTCCACGACCCAGCTGTACTGAAAGTGATTGATGCTGTACCAGGTAGTGATCCAGAATTTCTAGCAAATTGCACACCACCAGAAACTAAATATACCCAAGCAGATATTAAATATGATTGCCCTGCTGTCACGGTAAATCCAGCGCTTAAAATTCCTTGTGTATTGTCACCCGTCACAACTTTTTGGCTATGACTACCACTATGGATAGTAGTTGTTTCATCGGCTAGAGTAATCGGACTTCCATACGCAGTCCAACTCGGTGCCACTCCTCCTGAATACGTCCCTTCCATCCCACCATTGTCGATAAGGTTGGGAGTGACAGAAACGTTATCTACATAATAGTCGAAAGTACTACCAGAAATAGAGCGTAGACCAACATGTATGCTTGTACATCCCGAAGGAATCTTAAAATCATAAGAAATATTTGTCCAAGTAGCACTTGTAGTATGAGCGCTACCAGAAGTACGTGGTACTATGTATGCTGAGTTATTAACATCCCATATATAAAATCCAACATCATTCGTACCATCGCTTTTTATCCAACCACTAAAATGATAGTTACTACCAGAAGACACTGTCACAACTTGGTAAAATCCAGTGTTCACAGTAGCAGTAACTTTTTGAGAACGAGTGTCATATAAAATATTATTTGCTTCAGCATCAGACAACGTTGCTCCACCATTTGTCCAGTTTGTAGGTACACCTCCAGCGGAGACCTCCATATTCCCATTCAAAAGAATATTAGTCCCACCTGTTAACTCTGACGAAGCTCTAGTCATCTTACTGCTACTCGCTCCCCCGTTATATGTCACAGGATTTAATGTTCCACTTCCATCCATCTTTGCATAAAACTTGAGGGAAGAATCTGCTACATATCCTGCTTCATTTCCATTTCCTGAATTATATAATGATGTAATTTCTGCAGTCGTTAAAACTCTATCATAGATTGCAAAATCATCAATTAGAGATTGTGCCTGAGAAGTACCATCGAAATATGATCCAATATATTGTTTAGGATTAAATGTTCCAGGTGTCCATGCAGCTGAAGTACCATTAGATTGAGTATTATTAAAATACGCATCACTGTAATAGGTTGTACTAACAGGATTTTGACTATTCCAACGGAAAACTACATGATACCAATTACCTGCCACAATACTACTAGGATCTATGTTAACGTAACCAGCTAATCCATAGAGAGTCATTCTTAAGCGTGTATCTTTATATATATGTATTGCACCATTTCCAGCTGTTCCGTAATTTGTGAATAAGCTTCTTGTTATAGTATCACTCCCACTCCAACTTGGTTTAAACCAAAAACTTATCGTTCCTTGATTAGTATTAATATGTTCATAGTTATTTCCAGATATTTGAGCTCCTCTGTTAAATGTAAGAGTTGATCCAGTAGTTCCTGCTACATTTCCATACATTGAGACTGCTTGACTCATTTTCCCTGTATCTAAATATCCTGAAGATTTAAATTGATTTGCTTCTGTTGATATAGTTTCCCAAAATCCCCACTGTCCTTTAATAACTCCGTACATTTCTTCAGATACACGATCCTTATCATAAAATTTTACAGACCCGTGTGTTTCATCTCCTCTTTTTTCTTGAATAACATTCACACCGACACCATTTCCCAAATATATCGTGTTACTTGTACCATCGATAGTTGATGTACCTTGAGTTACATAAAGAGAATTAAATCCCCAGTAATTTGTTCCAGGAGATACAATCATACCGTTAGTTACTGTAGCAATTTGCACTGAAGGTCCAGCAACATAGTACCCACTTAATGTTGATGAACTATGAATTGTTGTTATTCCTGCTGTCCATGCAGCTGATGATGTATACACAACACCAAGTCTCCAAGGATTAGTAGTCGCACCATTATTATATGTAAAATATACTCCATTTGAAGTTAACACTACATTCTTATATGTTTGTGTTTGAGAAGAAGAATAGAAATTTACAACTGTACCATCTGTTTCATTTATAACTGATACACCTCCATCTGTTGCTACTGCTACGTATGTTTTACCAGAAATTACTTGAACTGAAACATCATTTACCATATCAGTAATCAGGAAAGGAGATACAGGAACACCATCAAGATCTAGTGCAGAGTTTCTTTGAGAAATATTTCCATTATATGTCATTCTTCTTCCAGTGGATTGAGCTTTATACACAACACCAGAATCAGTTATGAAGTTTACTGCAGACAAACCTCCAGAAGTTCCACCAAATGCACCACCATTTACTCCTGCGTAAAGCTTACCATTAATAGCATATACCATTGAATAACTAGATTGAGGAGAACCTTGGTCTCTTTTTAACATATTATTCCACGTACCAATAAATCTCATCCACAGCTTATTCTCTACCGCATCAATAATCGACACTGAAGTATCTGATGCTACTATATACGCTTTCTCAGGAAACTCTCTCTTCTTACCTCTTGTAGTTGAAAAAGCTTCTGTATACCAACTCTTAGATTGAGCTGTTGCATTGTTCCTCCACGCTCCCCCATCTGAATCCTTTGTTGTATCATAAAAGAATACATCCTTAATATTGTTAGATCCTACTAGAGCATTACCATCGGCATCTACTTGAGATGTTGTAAAGTTAATATTAGATTTACCTGTCCATGAATCTGTTATGTTAGTTTCAAAACTTGGATTCTTTACTCTATTTGTTGTTCCTTCTTCTACAAATACTCCCTGATGAGATGCAAATGATTGATTGGCTACTTGAGATTGAACAGCATTTGAATCCACTCCTATTATTCCAGATACATATTTTGCTCCTCCAGAAATTGTTCCATTATTAGAGTTACCTGAATCATCGAAAGCTGTGTTTGCAGATCTTGGATCAGAGCCATTTTCATCAAAATGATAAAGTCCAACTGTATTTGCATCCCTGATAAAAGGGTTTGTTTGGGTCGAAAAATTATTTAAATATCTAACGTTATCTGAAAATCTAACTTCATCCATTAATCCCTTAAAATAAGAAGTTCCTGGATTAGTATTACCAATTCCTACTAGACTACTATCACTTGAGATAGTAGAAGGAACACTGCTTTGAGTTCCAAGAGTTTGTGACTGTCCATTTACAAATATTTTAATTTTAGGTGTCGCAGAACCGTCATATGTTGCAGCGACATGTTGCCAAGTATTTGGTGAAATAACATTATTACCTGTACTTACAATAGCTCCTGTCATTGAAATTTGTAACCGATACCCTGAATTTTCCAAAAAAGTCCATGGAACTGGCCATGCAGAATTCTTTCCAATAATTATTCTTGCAGAACCACCATTATCAGTAGGATATATCCAAGCTTCAAGTGTAAATTTATTTGTGGAAGTAAAGTTAAAGTTTGTTAAAGCCACTTGATCATTTATTCCATCAAACGACAAAGCATTCTTATTTGAATACCTAATAGCACCTGTAGATGCAGATGGTGTTTGTCCTGTCTCACATGTTGTAGATGAACTAAATGAACACACCATTGTTGCACTTGGTCCTCCTTCTATTGAATACCCTGAAGTAGATACTGGTGCACTAGCTCCTGAGTTACCATAGAATAAAGCATAGTTAGTTGTATCTTCAGATCCTGAAGCTATATCTCCCCTTATTGGGAATGTTAGTGTTGTTACTTTTGAGGTCTGACAATTACCAGATTGAGCTACTACCTTAAGAGGTAATTCATTAGTAGATTGGTATGTCACTCTTATGTCATTACAGTTTGCTAATACACTTTCTAAAGCAGATGAATCTATGTTAATTGTAATACTAGATCCTGTATGAAGAATTGATCCTGATGTGTTCTTTATCTTTAGAGGTCTTTTATAATCCCAATTAAGATTAAACCAATTTGTATTCTTATCCAAAGTTAGATTAGATGTTGTTACTACTGTTCCATTTGAACTTCCCCATGTAAGTTCTGTATCTCCTGAATGAGTTATTGAATATGTTGTTTCATTCCATGCTTTAACAATTCGAATAATTCCAGATGCAGAAACATATACTCCAAGTGTTAATCCAACGACAAGAAGTGTTACTGCAAAGATGTTAAATTGCCACTTAATAATGGTAATTTTCTTTGTGAAGAACTGATACCTAATCTTATATAAGTATCTTTTAGTAATAATCTTTAATTGTTCAAGTAACACAGCCATATTCCCTATATTTTACATAGACGTGAATATATATATTTTTAGACATATATAATATATATAATTTGGGAAATGATAACAAATATTACAAGAGTATTTTCTTAGTATTTGGATATATAAATTACTTAGGAATTACAATGAGGTAAGGTACTAGAGAAACAGCAAAAGTAAGTGCATTCATTATAGCGTTAGTTCTTTTTGCTTCATATGCTTCCTTTGCATCGTTAACCTCTTTAAGTACTCCACGTAAAACTACATTATCTGATTTCTCTTTCAACTCAACAACTTTAGCGCCATATAATGCGGATTTAATTCCATACATTCCTGCACCTCCCAAGTTAGCAAAAAGCATGAATCCTCTTAAACTTGCAAATCCATTTGCAACAGCCTGATTATCCATATGATTAACAGCAATTCCGCTGATAACACCAGCAGTTAAAACAGTTCCCAAATATATGGTTCTCCATAATGCATCACTTTTAATCTCTTTTGTTGAAGGTATCTCTGCCATATTGTTAAAGAAAACATTTATGGCAGTATTTTAGCACAGGAAAGGAAATTCTTACTATATATTCTAGAATCCGAAGATATTTCTGAAGTTTTTAACTATGAGATCTAGGGCGTTATCATTAGGATTTGGAGTAATAGATACCTGATCTACCGACTTAGCTTCGTTACCTGCTTTATCTTGAGATATTGCTCTTAAGTGATATATCTGACTGGCACTTAAATTAGATATTATTACAACATGATCAGTCTTAAGATTATTGTCTTCTGGTGTCTTGTAATTGTATACATCTCCAGTATTCTCTCCATACTCTACTCTAGATGTTGCTGGTTCATCTGTTTTCCAGCTAACTATTATTTGAGTAGTCTTCTTTCCACTTACAGTTTCTGTTACATCAGAAGGAGAAGCTTCCACAGATACTTCAGATATGGAAGGTGCTCTTGTATCTGTTGCTGTTGTGAACTTAACTACATCAGATCGTGCTTCGTTACCTATTCTATCTACTCCTTTTACTAGTAAGTTATATGTAGTATCTGGAAGAAGACCTGAAAGTGTCATCTTATGATCTCCCTTTTGTAAGTTAATATTTACTGAATCTCTACTTAAATTAATTTTTGTCTCTGGATAGAAAGTAACTATAGATGTAACTTCAGTATTAGATGTCCAAGTCACTAGAATACTTGTTTCAGCAGTATTTTTAATTTGTTGAAGCTTAACATCTGAAACTTTTGGTCTAGGAAGAGTTGTAAGATCTAGAACTGTTCCTTCATATTCAGTATCTTCAGTGTCAAATGTGTTAATTCTATAGTAATACTTAGTTCCATCTTCAAGATTATCTAGTATAGCTGTGTACTTAGATTCATTAACACTTGTAGGAAGTTCCTGCAAACCACCAAATTGAGTTGTTTTGCCATAATATATCTTAACTTTAGAAGCATCTTTAGTAGTGAATTGTATTTGTGCTGAATTTGTATTTACATACTTAACACTCACATCCTTTGTAAGAGGTGCAGGATTTGTAACAAAAGATTGTTCAGCAGATGTTCCAATATTCCCATCTTCATCTGTCCATTTTGCAACATAATAGTATGTTGTAGATGGAAGAAGACTTGCAAGAGGTATAACATGGGTTGTTGTTTGAGTTGATATAGATATTTCAGCTTCAAAGTATTTCCCAGGTTCTATTCCAAACGCAAGTCTGCTATCTGCCGATCTTGCTGTTACGAAACTTACTGTTGCTCTTCTTGTAGTTATCCCTGTAGTTACAGGAGAAGATACAAGCGGAGCTGGAACTGTATAAGATCCTTTTGGAAGAATACTTACAGATAATGAGAAACTAGGATTAGCTCTAGACTGATCTGTATTATCCATACTTCCAACTCTGTAGTAATATCTCTTTGAAAATGGAACTGTATCTACATATGCTGTTCCATTTGTTTCAGATACTTTAGTCCAGTTAATATTATCTTCAGATCTATCTACCTCATATTTAAGTGCACCAGTTCCTTTGTAAACAGGTTCTTCCCATGCAAGAGATACACTCCATAGACTTACACTTTTAATAGATGTATCTGCTGCTCTAAGATTAAGTGCAGGATCTGGAAGTGTTGAATCTAGAGTATATGTTTTAGATAAAGCATTACCTGCTGAATAGTTGTTATGGTCATCTATTGCAACTACATATATTGTATTTTGTCCTTTTACAGCACCAACAAGCTTTCCTTCAGGTATTGAAGTAGATGTGGTTGGAATATATATATTTGAATTACTTAGAATTGTGCTTAATATATTAGGAGGAGTTGTGTTTATCATGTAATAGTAGGACTTGAAGGTTCGACCTGGAGAGGCAACTACATTTGGCCAAGATACCGAATACATATTACTTGTAGATACATTTGGTGTTACAGTAATTGAAGATCCATCTGCAAACTTAGGAGCATCTCCACCATAAGATATTAATGCTGATCTACTTATTGTAGATTTATTCCCTGCAATATCTATAGCTTTGAAATATATTGTGTTATTTCCCATTTGAATGTGAGATGAGTCTCTTGCGATAGTAAGATAGAAAGGTTGGGTATGGTTAATAGGAATATAATCTATTCCTAAAGAAGAACTAGTATCACTTCCTGTCCAATCTGTTTCATTATTTAAAGAATATTGGTATCCAAGTAACTGAGAATTTGCATCTGATGCAATTCCTGCTCCACTTATTGGCCAATTAAAATAGATATCATCTACACTAGCGAATGAATTCTGTGGTGTTGAGAATGATGTAACATTCGTTGGAGGGATATCGTCATACAAAAAATCAAAAGTTTCACTTGTTGGATATGTGTTACCAGTATTATCTATTGCTTTGATATTTAAATAGTATGGATTATTTGATGTACTAAGCCATGTATTACCTCTGAGATTAACATTACTAAAATCTATTTCATTAGTTCCTACAATAAACTGACAATTAGATCCTGCAGTACTAATTGGAGAAGTTCCTAGTAATCCTTTTTGAGATGCTGGATCATCTGACAATGTTTGGCTTAAAGATAAACAATACCCTTTAATTCCACTTCCACCTACATTATCTGCTCCTAAATCCCATCTAAAATATGGAGACTGATCATTTGTCCATCCAGTAGTTTTAGTAATATCTCTTCCAGTTGCATTACTCTTCATAGTCGTATTAGAAGCATTAGTAATAGGAGGAGTTGTATCTTGAACATAGTGGACACTTAATCCACTAACTGTTGGAGTTGTAATTTGAGTTGAAGAATTTAATGTTGCTTTAACTTGAATATATCTTTGAGCTAGAGCATTTATACTATAGTTAGGAGAAGTTCCAGAGTTGGTAGTATACGATGTCCAAGTACTTGCATCTGGACTTGTTCTTACTTGATAACTTACAGTGTTTCCATTTAGTGTTTCAGTTGAAACAAAGTTAGGAGATATTCCCCAAGCTGCATTTGAATTAAGATTAATAACTGGAGATTCCCATGTACCAGTTGTTACATATTTTGCCTGATTAGTAGCACTCTGAGAATATATCCCTAAACTCTGGTTATATATATCACCTACTTGAGCTGTTGATAATGATTGATTGAATACTCTTAAATCTGAAAAGGTCATACCAAGAGGTCCACCCAATCTCAATGGGGAACTTAGAACTGCGTTATTGTCTACTGAAGTATCTTGCCCAATTAGCGAATTATCTATGTAAAGTCTCTGATCATTACTTGCCCAAGTCCCAACAATATGATGCCATCCAAGTAAAGATTTCGAAGTACCAACTCTTCCATTATTTGCAGTCCCATTACTCTTATAGTCGAAAATTACGTTATTGCCAGAAGGATTAATAAAAAGATCTACTGCATTGTTAGCTGTCCAATTTCCTGATGCTATTACGTCAAGCCATCCACCTGAAGATGTTTGCCAATATGGGAAATTAATCCAAAAACTAAATGCTCCAGATGTTCCATTTAATACACCTGTCGGACTATATGCCAAAGTCCCTCCAGTTCTGGTACTACTAGAATTATTTGCTGTACCACTCCATGAATAGTTACTTCCGAGAGAACCATCTGCATAAGTTGTAAAGTAAGCTTTATTTTCAAGTTGAGTTCCATCCAAATATATTGTTTTACCAGCCTTTACTTGTACTCCATACACGGCATTTGCATTAACACCAGTTATGTATCCAATAAGTCTCCACCATCCACCTCCCATATCTATATAGTTAGTGGTTACAGTGTTGTTGTTATAGAACAATTCAGCAACTGTATTGTTTACAACTCCACCAATATTTCCAGTTGTACCATCGAAGACATATGCACTTAAAGTATATGCCGAAGTATTTCCAACATTAATAGTTGTTGTGTATTCATCTCCAATAGTTCCACCATTTACTAGTTTTGCACTATTACTACCAAACTTCATAAATGGAGATGTTGTATTTAAAGTTGGAGTTAGTGTAGTAAAGTTTGTAAATGTTGCATCTGCTTGCCCTGTACCATCTTGTTTAGATCCAAAGTATGCAGTAGTTGGGACTACTGAGAATGAAAGTGGAGTTACCATATTCATTGCACCAATTACCGATGTGATTTGACTAGCAGTTAAAGCAGTATTAAAGATTGCTAAAGATTGTATGTACTGATTACCAAAACTATTTGCAACATTACTTCCATTATTCATAGCAAGAATGTAAATATCTCCAGATCCAAGTGCATATCCTCTTGCATGTGCATCTACTTTAGCACCATTATAGTAACTGGCATTCATACCACCTACATTATCTCCACTAATTGCAAAATTAGCAGATGTAGGCATAGGAACTAAAGCGGTAGCATTTCTATATCCATCGTTAATATATGCAGAGCCATTCATTGTTGCAATATAGAATCCATGGTTTCCAATTCCTCCACCATTTGCCATTCCTGCAAGAGCAAAGTAGTTTGCTGCAGTTATACCACTGGCACGAACTATCATGGACCAGTTTTCAGTTGGTACTAATCCAGTAGACATATACACCGAAGTTCCATTTCCTTTCCATCCATTAACGGAATCCCAAGTTGGAGCTACTTGAGGTGTTGCATTATTTGTTCCAGGATTAACAAGATTAGTATAAGATGCTGCAAGAGATGCAGCTCCAGTTGGTGCATATGCAGCAACAGCACCAGTTGCTCCACCTGATGTCCACCATGTAGCACTTTGAGTCATAGATATTTTAGTTACTCCATCTACTTTTAAAAGAATTTGAGTTGAAGAATAGGAAATTTCAAAATTGTATGTTGTTCCTGCAACAATTGCACCTGTTGCATCCCATGAATCAAATCTATCTCCATTACCATCGTTAATATCTAATGTAATAATATTAGCTGCTGACCAATAGGCCCTAATGTAGTTAGTAGCATTACCGTAAACATCTATAATGTACGGCTGATTATTCCCAAATTTAAGCATATCTGCTGCATTATGTCTTGGAGTATATTTAAATTTAATTACACCAGATGTTGCAGATAGATTACTTACTGGTTGAGTTAGTGTATCTGTTCCATCTACTCTAACTCCAGATGTTTCTGTAGAGTTTGCTAGAGATACTGGGGTTACTGTAAGAGAAACATCATTTAAAATATATGTATATGAATCGTCCATTGAAAAATTTGCACCACTTGACGTAGAGATGTCCCAATCTGGACAACCAGTTCCATTGAATCTCATAACACCAAATGTAAATCCAGAACCTGACGAAGGTGGATTTAAACCGATAGTTGTACCAGAAGTATTCTGATAATTCATGAAACCATTTCCACATCCTCCATTACCTCCAAAACCAACACGTGATGTTCCAGAAGTCCATATACCTGAATCATAATATTTTAAATCAGTAAGTGAAAAATTTTTTCTAAGATAATGGAAACCAGATGAATTAATCACTTTTAATGAACTTGACCCAGAATTTTTTGATGATAGATCCTGAGTTAGCTCTCCTGTTAAATAACCATTATTATTCCATCCTGTAGGAACCCATGGTGTTCCTGAGCCTGCCTCAAAAGATGGATTTGAAAGAATATTTCCTAGCACTTCCACCTGATGCCAATATACAGTTCCACTAGATTGGGTATTGATTAACTTAATTCTAATGGATGTACATCCTGCTGGAGCTTGTCCGGTGAATATTAATACATTAGGAGAACCTTTTGTTGATGTATTTGTTCCAGTCATACTTCCAATTTCTGCTCCATTAGTCTGATCGTAGAATACTATCTTTGGTATAGATGTTCCATCACTGTTGGCTAAAGCTCTAATAGTAAATGCCGTTCCTGCAGTTGTAACAATATCCTTGTACATTCCCTGATTTGCAACGCTATTTGTCCACTTATATCCACCGTTAAATATCCTTTCACTTGTTGCTAAATTTGAAATTAAAACCGGCGATTCTTGTGACCAAGTAACAGCAGCTGGTTTTGTTCCATTGTGTGCACCACTTGAACTATCTGTGATTGTATTCCCACCTTCATTGTTTAATTTATAATAACCTACTAATCCGGCTTCATTTCCAACAAGTTCTTTATTCATATTTGCAGAAATTTCTGCTTGGCTTCTTACATAATTCCATATTCTTACATCATCTACTTTTCCTGAGAAGTTTCTATTTAGTCCTCCATCTCCACCAATATATAGACTTGCTGAGGGAAGGACCAAGGTTCCAGCTCCTGATGTTCCTCTTAAAATTCCATCCACATAAAGTCTAACGTAAGTGCCATCGTAAGAAGCTGCTATATGATGCCAAATACCAACTTGTGGTGAACCAAACGTATATGAAGTACCAGGACCGTTATATGACTCAAATGCAACTTGGCCTTTTACCATTTGAATCCTTGCACTACGCTGAGAAGCATCATGACTACCCCATGCAATTACGTTACTCTGCCAGGCTGCAAGTGCATTATCGTCGGGATTTGCCCAAGCTTCAGCAGTCCATGGATTTGCTCCAATTGGTGCTGAATTTGGACTAATCGTAACGTAGTTATTTGTTGTGCCGTTAAATACTAACGATCCATTTCCATCTAAGTTACTAAATCCATCTGAAGCAAATGAAGATCCCATCATAAACCCTCCATTTCCTATAGCATTACTTGAATGTGGATGACTCCAAGCTTCTCCAGTAGTTCCAAGTGTTCCTGTTGTACTATTTGTTGGGACTGCAAGTACAATATCCCAAGAACCAGTTATTTGAGTTGGATCTTTTCCAGTTCCAGAGTTATATATTAAAGATATTTCATTTCCATTTCCTACATTAGTACCATATGTACCATCGTAAAGAACTCTTCTGTATACTGTTAAACCTTCAATAATTCCATCTACAGATCTATAGTTACCTTGCTGGTTACCTATATATATATTACTTCCTGGAGCAGCATTATTCATTCCAGCATTTGTTCCATATGTATTTACACCATTAACTGAAAATCTAACTTTATTTGTTCCATCTATTGTATTGTTCACATCCCAACTTACTACTATGTTATATGTACTTCCTGCAGTCCAAGCAGTAGTTGAAGGTCCTATGATAAATGCACCATTGTTAAAAAAAGTTAAATTAGTTGATACGAATATATCTACTACCCCAGAACCATCTGTAAATACATTATGATTCATTCCATCATTTCCATTCCATTCAGGAGTTAACCATAGAACTACACTTCCCTGATTCGTATCCAAGTTCTGATAAAAGTTTCCACTTATTTGGGAACCTCTTGTTGTAGATATTGTATCTGTTCCGTTAGCTGTTTCATTTGAAAGATATTTACCTTGACTCATAGGTCCTGCTGCAAATGGACCTGGACTATTCCTTTTAGATATATTAGGAGTAAACGTAGAAGATCCAGAAGCATAGGTCATATAGTTTGTTGACCAATTTGTATTGTAAGATGCGTTTTCAAAAGATGGATTAGTAATAAGATTTGTAGTTCCTTCTTCTACTAATCCCCCACTATGAGATGCTACAGATTGGTTGCTAAACTTTCCAGTATCTGTTGAGCTTCCATCTATTCCAACCATTCCTCCTACATACTTTGCACCAGAAATTGTTCCATTGTTACCATTTCCTGATGCATCTATTGCTTTCCCTGTGTTTCTAGGATCATCTCCATTTTCATCAAAATGATAAAGAGATTTTGTATTTGCATCTGTAATAAATGGAGATGTTTGTGGAGTAAATGAAGATGTATATCTAGCAATATTTGAAACTCTTAATTCGTCTAATTCAAATTGAAATTTATTAGATACTCCATAGAATGAAATAGTTGTTCCAGCAGAATATGGTGTTCCAACAAATGCAGCTGTATTAATAAGAGTGCCATCTGTAAATGTTCGCACATTGGAACCATCATAACTTATTGCCATATGATGCCATACATTATTACTTGGATATCCAGATGTTTGGTAAATAGTAGGATTCAATCCTCCTTGCCCTTGGAAACCTAAATACCATCTTAATCCACCAAACCTATGAAGATAAGATCCACCAAGTGTCATAATTCTTTCATCGGCAGGAGAAGTTGCATTCCATGTGCTACTATTAGCCCAAAATTCTACAGTCCAAGCAGTTAATCCCCCTACACTTCCAGCTACTGGGATTGTGAGGCTATCGTTCATTCCATCTAATAAAAGTGCACTTTTATTAGAATATCTTATTGCTCCTGTTTCAGTTGTTGGTGTTTGTCCTGTCTCACAAGTTGAATTTCCACTAAACGAACAAACTAATGTTGCTGTTGGACCTCCTGGAATTGAGTATCCATTTGATCCTTGAGCACTTGCTGATGCGTTTCCATAGTATAGAAAATAATTTGTTGAATCTGATGATCCAGTAGTTAAACTCGCTTGTATTGGAAATGTTAAGTTAGTTACTTTTGAATCATTACATCCAGTAGATCCCAATTCTCTTCGGATAGTTAGAGGTAATTCAGTAGTATTCTGATATACAACTCTTAGATCATTACAATTAGTTAACACACTTTCAAGAGAGGTTGTATCTACAGAGATTGTAAAAGATGAATTAGCATTAAGTGTAGATGCTGAAGTATTCTTAATTGTTAATTGTCGTTTATAGTTCCAATTAAGTGAATACCAGCTAGGATCTTTTGCCAAAGTTATATTTGAAGCAGTTGCTGTTACGTTTGTTACTGTTCCTAATGTGAAATTTGAATCTCCTGCTTGTTGAATAGTGAAATTTGTTTCATTAAGTGCAAGAAGTTTTGGAAGAACTCCAATACTTGCAACTAGGAAACCTCCAAGTAATATACAAGTAATTGCAAAGGCATTAAGTTGCCATTTTATTATGGTAATTTTCTTTGTGAAGAATTGGTACTTAACAAGATAAATATATCTAGTTAGTTTAATCCTGATTTTTTCAAGTATACTCTGCATTTACAGGTGTTTTACTAATGTCTAATAAATACAAATATAGACGTTAATAATATATATAATTTGAGGAAGGATGACAAAATTATCCGAAGTAAAAACAAAAAAGAAACTTAATTAACAAAGTTTCTTTTATAAAGATATTTATATATTATACCTAACTATTTTCTATTATTTCCCTAATCTTATTTTCCAAGACTTCTTTCTTTGGTAAATACATTTCATATTTAGCAATAAAGAGATTATTAGATATTCCTCCCAAAGCATATTCCACTTCTACTTCATTCTTCTTTGCAGTTAAAACTATACCGATAGGAGGATTGTCGTCTTCTTGATTCTCTTCTTTCTTAAAGTAGTTTAGATATAAATTCATCTGACCAATATCTGCATATCCAACTTTATCTAGTTTAAGGTCAATTAATATAAAGCATTTAAGAATAGTATGGTAAAAGACTAAATCTACATAGTAATGATTATTACCTAAACTAATTCTAAATTGTCTTGAAATAAAACTAAATCCTTTTCCTAGTTCAAGAAGAAACATCTTGAGATTATCTACTATGTTTTGTTCTAGATCTTTTTCAGAATCTATTTTAACTTCAGGAAGACCAAGGAAT
>JBAXRR010000022.1:0-18131 GCA_037131125.1 bacterium | reverse complement strand
ATCCTGACTTATCTTAGTGTAATTTTGTATATCAATTTCATTTATTTGCATAAATGGATTATACTTCATTTAAAATTTAATTTGGTAGGTAATTCATAGAATGGCACCAATATTTATTCAACAATTAAAGAATACTTTCATTCATTTACCTCTTGCTATCCTATTTAACGCGAAATATGGAAATCCGTCAAAGAAATTAAAAATAATTGGAGTAACTGGAACAGATGGAAAAACAACCACAGCAAATATGATATATGAAATATTAAGAGATGCTAACTATAAAGTCGGTGTAATCTCAACTATTTCAGCAAAATTTAATGATAAAGAATATGACACTGGTTTTCATGTAACTAGCCCAGATAGTGCGAGTCTACAAAAGTTTCTTAAGCTAATGGTATCTAATGATATCGAATGGGTAGTTCTTGAATGTACTTCACATGGACTTGATCAGAATAGATTTTATGGAGTTAAACTAGACTTTGCAGTAGTTACTAATGTCACACATGAACATATCGACTACCATCGCAATTATGAGAATTATGTAAAAGCTAAAAGTAAAATTTTAGACATGATTAAGCCAGGTGGAAAGATAGTATTAAACAAAGATGACAAAGGATGTAATATAGTTTCAGATTATGCAAGAGCAAAAAACGTAGATATCATATTTTATGGAATTGATTCCAATGCTAATGTTAAGGCTACAGGTATTTCTGCAAAGGCTGGAGAATTAAATTTTAAATATGAACTTTCTGAGACAAAGAGTTTCTTGCCAATTGTAATTAGCCCAGTCAAAATGGATATTTGTATTCCAATACTTGGAGAATACAATGTATATAACGCACTTGGAGCTATTACTATCTCACTTAATATTCTTGGAGAGATGGAAAGTTCAAAGGAAATAATCATTAACACACTTAAGAAGTTTAAAACTCCGATGGGGAGGATGGAAATAATGAAAACTAAACCATTTACGGTTATTGTAGATTTTGCACACACCCCTAATGCTCTTGAGAAAGCTTTAACTTCAACAAGATCAACACTTAAAGAAAAGGGAAGGATAATAGTGGTATTTGGTTGTGCTGGTAAAAGAGACATAAAGAAAAGGGGAATGATGGGAGAAGTTGCAGCAAGACTTGCAGATGTAATAGTAATAACTGCAGAGGATCCAAGAGATGAAGAACTCGCCATGATAAACAACCAAATTGTTGAAGGAATATCTAAGGTTAAGGGATGGAATATGGGAAACATTATTTCAGAAATTGAAACATCTCTTACTCATTTGTACTATAGATTCGATGAAATGAGTGTTAATTCAAGAATTGAAGCTATTAAGTTTGCAATTAGAATTGCTAAGCCTAATGACATCGTCATCATCACGGGAAAAGGTCATGAAAAAAGTCTATGCTTTGGAAACACAGAGTTCCCATATTCAGATCAGGAAATTGTAAAAACAATAATTAACTAAACACATGGAATTATTAGCCTTATTCTTACTAACTGTATTCTTTAATCTTGTTCCATTCTTTGCACCCGGAACAGGTCTTGTAGTTGCATTCTTCCATGTTAAATACGAAATACCAATACTATTAGTTGTTATAGTTGGAGTTATAGCATCAACAATTGGTAGATACATTCTTGCCAGATTTGTAGGAAAAATTACATTTAGGCTTTTAAGACAAGAACATAACCAAAATCTAGACTATTTTAAGAGAAAGCTTAATGAAAGAGGAATATCTGTTTTTCTATTCAGTTTTCTTTACTGTGCACTTCCTACCCCTAGTAATCTACTTTTCCTAGCAATTGGAGCATCTAGAGCTAAACTTAACTATCTATTAGCCGGATTCTTTTGCGGAAGATTTATTAACTACTTCTATGCTGTTTTGTTCTATAAAATTGTATATCAGACCTTTGAAGAGACAATCACTAGCCAATACAAATCTATTGGAGAATATGTTTTCCAAATTGTTACTATTATTCTCTTCGTTCTGTTCTTACTAATAGACTGGCAAAAGCTATTTGAAAAGAAACAACTTGGATTTATTATTAACAAGAAGAAAGAAGTAACAACAAATCGTAACTAAGCTGAATTACTTAATAATATAGAATAATGAATAGTACACACGATTATTACAAAACAAATGAAATAAATATTACAGACTTTAGTCCAAGTAATATAGAGGCTTTGTATGACCAGGGCTATAAATTCACTAGGTTATCTGTAGGGAATCTTCAACAAACAAGAAGTTTAAGAGTAGATTTATCTAAATTTGAGCTATCTTCAGAGAATAGAAGAGTACTTAAGAAATTCCCAACACTTGAATTAACCATAAAAGAGCTACCACTTCCAGAATATGACTGGAAGATAGGTAAGCTTGCAAAAGACTTCTATTCAAAGAAGTTTGGTGAAAACACCTTTAGTGCCAACAAAACAAAGGAATTACTGACAAAAAAGGGCAATTTTAACTCATTAATTGAGTTTTCTAACACAAATGAGGGACAAAATAATGAAGTAGTAGGATATGTAATATGCTATAAAACCGGATCGATCTTACATTATAGCTATCCATTCTACTCATTAGACTACGAAAAGAGCAGTCTTGGTATCTCTATGATGACCAAAACTATAGATTACTGTAAGCAAAATGGCCTAAAATACGTATATTTAGGTGGTGTAACTAAGCCTTTAGATGTCTATAAACTTCAATTTCAAGGGTTAGAATACTACGAGAACGCTTGGCTTACAAACCTTGACGAGTTAAAAGCTAAAATCCAGAAATAACCACATTTTCCTATCCTATAGTGGACAAGCTACCTCTTAATATGGTACTATAGGTTCACATATTTTATTACACAAATTATGATAAGCATAACTACACCAGATACTTCTGTAAAAAATGAAAGAAATATTAGTAGAAGAGCATTTATATTAGGTGCTATTGGAACAGGACTTACATTTATTGCTGGTTGTGATGCAGATAGAGCTGGATATAATGAGGCAGTACAAAGACAAGTTGCACAAACTTCAAGAGAAAATGGTCCTACAACAGCTGAGAAAGCAACTGCAAGTGTAAAAGCTACGCAAGATACTGAAACTCAGTTTAGAGCAAAATATGCAAATTACTTAGATACTGCAATTGTTGTAGGAATGAAAGGTGCAAAAAAATTATCAGGTGAATATATAGTTTCTGGTGAGCACATAAGCTTTCAAGCTAATGAAATTGACGTAGATACAAGATATTCACAGAATGTATACATGCTTAAAGATCCAATGGTAATACAAGGAAAAGATGGTCATACTTATTTTGTAGCTTCTTCAGATTCATCAATTGATTTTGGATTACCAGGAGATCAAATGGCAAATAGTGGAATTAACTTCCCAGTTATTGTAACTGCAAGAGTCGTAATGGATTCAAATACTGGTAAATATGTTAACGACAATATTATTACAAAAGCTCAGAATGTATCAGTAGTTAAAATTGATGCTACTAGAAACTGTGTTATCGTAAAAACTAACCCAGATGCTGAAGCAGAATGTGTTGCAAGTATACCTCAGGCATATTCTGGTGCCATAAAGATTAAATAACAAGAGTTAATAGTTAACTTTAGAATACTGCCAATATGGAAATCATATTACATTCTATTAAGATAGTTAGCGTACTGATACCAATTATTATTAACTCATTTAATAGAGATTAATAAGTAAAAGAATATATAAACTGCCCCAAACATAATATTAGTTTATATAAGGCAGAATATATGCAAAACGAAGATAACATGATCGGAATAGGTTATTTCATAGTGCAAGCAGTATGTATGATAGCAGTTCTCGTAATATCTACATTAGCAGGAGTAAGTGCAATAGTCTCGATAACAAATCAAATAGTAAAATAGTAATAACCAATTAAAGTATAAAAGAGCATAACAGAAATGTTATGCTTTTTTATTTGCTAACACTTGGAACATAATCGGAATGTTTAATGACATATATCTAGAATATTGGAGCGAAAGACGGGACTCGAACCCGCAACCCCCAGTTTGGAAAACTGGTGCTCCACCAATTGAGCTACTTTCGCATATCAGACATTATACTAATTCAGACTAACTTCCTCAAATATTTATGAACATACCCCAATATGGTAGTAAATATTGGAGATATTAACACCAATGATTAGATGGATATATAGGTATAAAGATACTACCTAAGAGTGATATAATGGGCTTCGTCCTTGAATTATAGCTATTATTAGTAATTTATGAAGTTTTTGTGTGAACTTGGAAATCCTAGGAGACCTGAATTGGTTTCAGAACGTCCATATACTGGAAATATTGCGACAAGAAGAAATATTGAATTAGCCTTAATGAGCTTATGTACAAGTTGCCAATACACGAATTGGTGCAGAATTAAACCAAAGAATTGTTGGGATAGGATCCAAGGTGGCGAAGTTAGAATGGATAAAAAAGGAATTGTTCACGTTGTAGGTCATTATGTCAATACTTCAGATTGTAAATTCACTGGACTAGAAAATAGGCTACCTAGAGAGACACATAGATACTTAGAGTTACTTAATGAAATACATTCAGGCTCACTATGCTTTCAAATAGGAGACAAACCAATCATTGATATTATAAGAGAGGTACTTGAAGAGGATAGCAGGAATACAGCTGGGAAAATGCTATATGAAATTGAACTATGTGCTCAGTTTAAACTGGCACTGAAAAAGGTGCTAACTGAAATGAAGGATACCGCTACCGAGGAAAGAGCTTCAGTTGAAGCAGTAAAATCACAATTCATTGAGATTCTAAACGAAACAAAAAGAAATAGTGAAAGGATTAAGGTTTCTTAACTATTTCTTCCATCTCTCAAGATTAGGTATTGTCATTATTGCTGTCATTCTCATATACCAATTAATTTCTTTCCAATGATTAATATATATTATTACATTACTTTGAATTAAGATTATAGTAATCCATTCAAGGAATAACTTTCGCTTAACAGTCCTTCTGGTAGTATTTAATATGATCACATAATTTCTGTTGTAATGATTTTATATTCTGTTAGAATTTTTCAATTGGAGAATTATTCTCCTTTAGATATTCATAACTAATAAATTTTGGACGATACAAACAAAAGCAGAAGAATAAAGATAATAGTTGCTATTTTGCTATTCATAATATTTGTATTAATAGCAGCATATTTAATATTTTCCTCTAAACAGATTGCAAATAATAAGGTGATTACTTCAGTTATTTCATCACAATCTTCTAGCTCTACGCAAAGCGGAGATGTAAATGGATTAGATAGTGTTGAGATACCTGGATATCCAGGACTAAACTTTTCAAAAGATAAGTTCGAATATGATGCCATTACAATTCCAAGTGGACAAAGTAGTATAAGCTTTATTCCTAAAGGTAGTGGAAAGATATTAGTAGATGGTATTGAAGTATTCTCAGGAGATTCTTCAGGTGTAATTGCATTAGCACCAGGAGAAGAAAAAACAATAACAATAGAAATAATAACTCCAGGAGCTCCTCCTAAAACATACACATTTAAAATAAGAAGAAGTGCTGGTGTACAAGCAACTCCTACATTTAGTCCAAGTTCAGGTAGTATTGCATTCAAAACTTACGTGACAATTAATTCAGATTCAGCAGATACTATTTACTATACAACAGATGGATCGGATCCTGTTACAACAGGACTTGGAAACTCTTTAATATATTCGACACCAGTATATATAACTAGAGCAGTAACAATTAAAGCTCTTGCAGTAAAATCTGGTTGGGATAATAGTGAAATTGGAAGTGCTTCATATACACAAGCAACTACTGTAGACTTATCTAACTTAGAGATATCTGATTCTCCAAGTAACTACACATTTAATAGTTCAACTTACCAATATTCAAATATTACAGTTGGTAGTAGCGTAAGTAGTATTACAATAACTCCAACTGGTGCAGGGACAATTACAGTAGATGGATTAACTGTTCCATCTGGCCATGCTTCACAAAGTATTACCTTAACATCTGCATCTCAAAAGACTATTACAGTAATAGCAACTGAGAGTGGAAAAATTAGTAAGACGTATGTATTAAAAGTTACTAGAAATTCTGGAGTTCAAGCGACTCCTACTTTTTATCCAACACCAGGAATTATAGACACAGCAACAAATGTTGTAATTTCTTCAAGTGGTGCAGATGCAATATACTACACACTAGATGGTAGTACGCCAACTACATCTTCGTTCAATCAAGCAACAAATCCTATTAATATTTCTTCTAATGCAGTAATAAAAGCAATAGCGGTAAAATCAGGACTCATCGATAGTAACGTTGCAACAGGTACTTATTCATATAATATCTTAAGTAATCCTAAATTCACTTCAAACGATAACCTCTGGAGTTCAAAATATGTAATACCTTCAGGATATGTTGAGGTTCCTGGAAGTGCGACAAATGGAACAAATGATTTCCTAGTAATGAAATACGAGGCAAAATGTGCAAATACATCAAGTCCAACAGTTGGATTAACTTCTCCAACTACATCAGATGAAATATATCGAGATGATGGTGCAAGTAATACAGCTAATAATTGTACAAGTGCAAATAATAGACAGGTAGTTTCCCTCCCAGATGGTTATCCAATTACATATTTGTCAAGAGCTGAAGCTATAACTAGATGTTCTTCTATTTCTCTTTCGGGAGATACCGCCCACCTTATTACAAATAGTGAATGGATGACAATTGCAAGAAATGCTGAACTTCAAAACTCAAATTGGTCATTAGGAACAGTTGGCTTAGGATACATGTATGCGGGACATAACGATGGTTCCCCAAATAAAGCAAGAATAGCATCAAGTAATGATACATATAGAGCTGCATATACAGATTCAGCAGGTACAACAGAAAACCTAACAACTGCAACTAACACAGCAAATGGACAATCTGGAACAGTAGGCAGTCAAATAAGAACATTAAACCTTTCAAATGGTTCTGTAATTTGGGATTTAGCTGGTAATGCTGCTGAATGGACAAGCTCAACTTTGACTGGAGATAATCAGCCAACTGGAGGAGCAAATCCTGACCAAAATATTTGGAGAGATTTTTCAGGTTTATCTAGTTATGGAAGTCTACAATCTTATGATGTTAAGCCACTTTCAAACACTTATGATACTACTTATGGTGTAGGACAAATATATTCATCTTCTGTCCCTGGAAACTCTTCCTTATATGCAATATCCAGAGGTGGACGTTGGTCATATACAGGTAATGTTGGTGCATTTACTTTAGACTCTCACTATAGCGAGTCAATAAGACATTATGCATATGGATTTAGATGTGCAAGTAATGCAATTTCCAAAACACAAACATATATGCCAACATCTGGAGTTTCAGGAAGTGGTGGAGAAAAGTTTGCTGTTGGAACTAGTGCAGGTGCAAGAATATACCAGACAATTAATTTAGGTAATACAGATAATTATGATTTTACAGCATATGTATATAGTGGGAGTAATTCAATAAGTAGTGATGGTTTAACATCTACAATTGCAAGGCTTTGGTATAACGGAAGAACAGTAAATACATCATACTCAGATGCAAGTAGTACAAAAGGAGCTGGCTGGTGGAAATTAACTACTACATTAATTGGTGCAAATGAAGATAGAGAAATAGGTATTTACGTTTATCCTAATAAAGATATTATCTTTGATGATGTTTCAATTTCAAAACAAATAGCAGTTTCAGAGAATTTAACTAATATAAGTATTTCTGGTTCACCAACTAATTACTCATTTTTAGCTGATACATATATTTACAATAATGTTACTGTTCCTTACAGCACTTCAAGTATACAAGTTACTCCAACTGGTTCTGGAGTAATAACTGTAAATGGGAAAATCGTTTCATCGGGACAAGCATCTGAAAGTATTGCTCTAACTCCTCTTATAGAACAAACAATTAATGTCATAAACACAGATGATGGAAATTCTCCAATTGTCTATTCAATTAATATTACACGAAACGGTGTACTTCCTACTCCAACATTCAGCACAGTTGCTGGCCCTATTGCATTTGGAACAACAGTAACAATAACATCAGCAGGTGCTGAAGCAATATATTACACAACAGATGGATCGGATCCAACTACAGGATCTATTAATCAGGCAGTAGTTCCGCTAGTTATTAATTCTGCAGTTACAATAAAGGCAATAGCTGTAAAAACAGACTGGGGAAGTAGCCCTATTGCAGTAGCCGCATACGTTCAAGCTCATGCAACAGATCTTACGAGTCTTGTGCTTTCAGGATCACCACTTTACTTTACTTTCTCTGGAAGTACATATTCATACGACTCAGTTATACAAAGAGGAGTTAATAGTATAACTTTAACTCCAACTGGAGCTGGAACAATAAAAATAGAAAATGTCCAAGTAAATTCTGGTTCAGCATCTGGTGCTATTAGTTTAACTACAGATGTTAAAAAAACTGTATCTGTAGTAATTTCAGAACCAAATAAATTAGATACTACATATACACTTAACCTTGTACTAAGTTCTAAAGCACTAGGTGATAGCTCAGATGGAGGTAAAATTGCATATATTGATCAAACAGGACTTAGCGGATTTGTAGCTGCAACAAGTGATCAAATTAGTTACATCGGAGGTGGAGCATGGGGATGCAGTGGAACATTACTAACTGGTGCAAAGGGAACAAATGTTGGTACAGGATATCAAAACTCACTAGATATTTTAGCAGAGTGTGGGGATAACGAAACTGCTGTAAAACTCGCAACTGGATATTCTGGGGGAGGCTTTACAGATTGGTACTTACCAAGTCTTGGTGAGCTCACAATAATGTATCAAAATAGAGCACTAATTGGAGGATTGATATCTCAATACTATTGGAGTTCAACTGATTACTCAGCTACTAACGCAGAAGGTTTCTATTTCTCAGCTGGATGGAGTTTAAATTTAAGCAAATCATCAACCTCATTTTCTATTAGAGCAATTAGAAACTTCTACTCAACATCAGTACCTGCATTTAGTACCAATTCAGGTCCAATAGCATTCGGAACGACAGTAAACATTACGTTAGCAGGTTCAAGTTCAATATATTACACAGTAGATGGATCAACTCCAACGAGTTCATCAACTAACCAAGCAGTAACTCCACTTGTTATTAATTCACCTGTTACTGTTAAAGCTATTGCAGAAATGCCAGGTAACACATTTAGTCCAATAGGAGTAGCAAGTTATTTCCAAGTCAGAACACCAATACCTACTTTTAGTAGTGCTTCAGGTCCAATAACTTTCGGAACAACGGTAACAATAACCTCAACTGGTTCGAGTGCAATTTACTATACAATAGATGGGTCAACTCCAACTACATCTTCAACAAATCAGTTAATTACACCTCTTGTAATTAACTCGGCTGTAACTGTTAAAGCATTAGCTGTGAAAACTGGAGCTATTAATAGCATTGTTGCTTCCGCTTCATATACACAAGCAGTAAGTGCAGATTTATCTAATATTGTACTTAGTGGATCAGCTCTTAACTATACATATTCAGCCTCTACATACGCATATACAAATGTAGTAATACCATCTAGTGCAGCAAGTATTACAGTAACTCCAACTGGTTCTGGAGTAATAACTGTTGAAGGAACTCCAGTTTCGTCTGGCATAGCTTCAGGAGCAATAGCACTAACACTGGGAATACAAAAAACAATTACAATTATTTCAACTGAAACAGGCAAATCTGCTAAAACATATACTATTCAAGCTGTATCAAGTACCCATAGTATTGGTGAAAGCTATCAAGGAGGAAAAGTAGCATATATAGATGGAACAGGAATACATGGATTTGTAGCAGCAACTGCTGATCAGAGTGCAAGCGCAGCATGGGGATGCCAGGGAACAGCAATAACTACCCTAGCAATAGTAGGATCTGGATCTCAAAACACACAAAATATATTAGCAGGATGTGCTACAGCAGGAATTGCAGCAAGAGTTGCAAATTCATATGCAGGTGGGGGATATAATGATTGGTACTTGCCTAGTCAAGCTGAACTTTCTATTCTTTATACGAGTAAAGCAACTTTAGGTGGATTTGTAAATTCTATCTATTGGACTTCCACACAAGATCCTTCAAGTGCATTTATCGCGTTTGATAAACAATTCTCAGACGGAAGTAATATATGGGATCAAAAGAATACAGGGAGAAGTGTTAGAGCAATAAGAAGCTACTAGAGAAGTTTCCCCTTGGTTTCACAGACGACACAAGATTCGAAACCGCTACTTTCTTAGCTTTCGATTTTACAGATGACTTCAAAAAGGTTATTGATGAGCTTTATAAACTTAAAGAGAAAGTCGAGAGAGAAGAGATACTAATTGGTGCAATAATTTAAATAGGTAAGGGTTTAATCAAATAGAGAATGCACCTCAAGAGATAAATCCAAACAAGTTATTTAGATTATTTCTTAAAAAGAGAGTCTTTTCCAAACAAAAATTTTGCCACAATTAATGGCATGGTTAATAGATTTACCATGCCGGTACCTATTATGATATTAAAAAAAACTTCTTTCTTTTCAACATTAATTACATTCGTTCCTACAAATATAGTTAGTATAATTTCAAAAACCAGAATTGTGATGTATGCAACCTTGAAAATATCAGACCATTGCGATCTTAATGTTAAAATTTGAATAGATTCTGTTCTTAATATAATTGCCTCATCAACCTCATCAGGTTTTAAAGCATTGTTTCTTCTCTTTATTTTAGGATTATTTAGAACAGCTCTAATTTTATTTACCGAAAATTGATTTTCTTCTTTTATTTTAGCTTCCGTTCCGCCCAACTGTTTTCCAGACAAGTTTTTCAGGAATTAAAAATATTTTGGACAGTAAGTTTGGCTGATACCCTTTGTACGAATTTCTAAGGTATTTAGGAAATAATAAATATCTTGCAAAAGTATCAGCTTCAATTTCAAATTTATTTTTTTCATTTCTATTATCCATCCTAAAAAGAACTTTATAAATTCCTAAATTACTTTTTATATTCTCTTTGTGAAGTAAGTAGTGACCTAACTCATGTGCAACAGTATAATTCCTTTTCCATGGGGGATCTCCAGCGTTAACAACAATTTCTTTATTATCTATATCAAGATATCCTGCAACTTCTTCAAATTGTGGTGGCATATCCACCCTATAAACAGATAATCCATTTTCACTTGCAGCATCGTCGGAATTGATTGGAGGTTTACTTGCATACATTAATGCAAGAACATCGTTTGCAATTTTTTCAATTTTTTTGTAATCGATATTAAGTTTATCCATATAATTAAAATTCTTTCTACAACATTAGTATTATTATAGTACAAATCAAAAATATCTATAGCATTATTATTGGTACAAATTAATGGTTCGAAGTGACAGCCTATTTTATTTTCCATCTGTGATTTCGAACCAGCGAAAATTATTGATATCATTCACTTTATATCATATATTTGGGATTTTGTGTCACTTGGTACCCGGGGAGGGACTTGAACCCTCACGACTTGCGTCACAGGATTTTAAGTCCTGAGTGTCTACCATTCCACCACCCGGGCGATGTAGCTAATGTATTTTAACAATAATTGTTACTAGATTCTAGTTAATCAAGCTTGTAGCTCTCTTTGAAACACAAAAAGTATCTGTTTAGTACCACCTTCGTATTCAATAATGCTTTCTGCTCTCAAGTATTGCCATCCATCTTTACCTAGCTCATTGAACTTACCTTGAAGATCTTCTGGAACTAAAGCAAAAATAGCACCTGTAAGTCCATTAGCTTTGGAAAAATTAATAAACTTATATTCGTATTTTTTCATTAATATATTTTAATAATTTATCTTAAGAATTATACAATTAATTACATTCCATAACTATCCTTTACATATATATTTTGTTACCTTAGTATTAATTTGTTGTTAAGTACTTAATACTATGCAAACTGTTATTTCTAACAAAATATTAGAATATTCTTACATAAAAGCTAAAGAGTCATCTAGAGGGAACGTAATCTTCCTTCATGGCTGGGGATGTAATAAAGAAATATTTAGCCCTATTATTAATGAACTTACTAACTATGATATTTACTCTTTAGATCTTCCTGGATTTGGTAATTCAGAAAAGATAAAGGATGCTATGAATATAGATGACTATGTTACTTCAGTAGATTCGTTTATAAATAAACTCAACTTAGATAACGTTATTATAATAGGACATTCACTTGGAGGAAGAATATGTATTAAATTAGCATCAAAGAATTCATCATATTTAAAAAAGATAGTCTTAGTAGATTCAGCAGGAATTGAAAAAGAAAAAAGTAATTTATCTAAATATTTTGAAGGATTAAAGAAAATTCCAATAATAAAGGAAGCTGCTATTAAAGTATTTGGATCGAGAGACTATAAAGATAATAAAGAAATGAGAGAAACACTTAAGTTAGTTGTGTCTGAGGATTTAACCCTAGTTCTAAGTTTAATACAAGTTCCAACTCTAATAATATGGGGAAAAGAAGATAAAGATACTCCACTTGCCGATGGTCAATTGATGAATAACCATATAAAGGGAAGTAAGTTAGTAGTTATAAAAGATGCTGGTCATTTCAGCTTTTTAGATAAACCAATTGAATTTACAAATGCAGTCAAAGAATTCATTATTTAACAAAATAAAGTACTATTTATCTATCCTTCAACTAGAAGAATATGATAACTCCCGTTACATTTTCTCGATTAACCACATAGAGAATACTTTTGTTGTAGGAGATAAATTTAAGTGGACTCTTAGATCAAGGTTAGTATATTTATTTGCCCTTATATTCCTTTTTCTTGAAAAGAAATCTGTCGTAATTGCTAACTCTATACTTCTTCCATTTGAATACATATTAAAGACGCTAATCGTTCAAATTGCAGGTATTAAGCTAAATAAATTTAAGGATTTGAAGGTATTAGCAATAGTTGGAAGTTATGGAAAAACGACAACAAAAGAAATGGTAACTGCTTTAATAAGTAGTAAGTATAAAGTACTTTCTACACCAGGAAATATTAATACTCCTCTTGGAATAGCTAAAGTAATTTTAAGTAACTTAACGAAAGATACTAATTGGCTAATAGTAGAACTTGGAGAATACAAAGTGGGGGATATCTTCAATCTTTGTAAGTTTGTTAAACCAAATTATGGAATAATTACAGGAATTAACGAAGCACATCTAGAAAGAATGGGTAGTATTGAAAATACTATTAAGACAATGAATGAAATTACTGAAGTTAAGGGGATTAAGGTATTTGTAAATAAAGATTCAAGATATGTTGAAAATATTAAGTCTAATTATTTATATTCTAAAAAAGATGTAGTTAATTACCATTTTAACGAATTACTTCTTAGCCAATCCTATGAATTATTTGGTAACAAATTTCAAACAAGTGTACTTGGTGAATATATGCTTGGTAATACTGACTTGCTACTCAAGATTGCAAAGGAATTGGATATAGAAAACAGTAAGGTTGTTAAAGTAGTTAGAGATATGAAAGTAATTAAACATAGATTAGAACCTATCCATGGAGCAAATGACACTTTAGTAATCGACGACAGCTATAACGGAAACTATGAAGGATTTGTTGAAGGAGTTAATCTAATAAATAAGTTTAAAAACAGAAGAAGGGTAGTAATTACCCCTGGACTTGTAGAAAGTGGAAATGAAAGAGAAATAGTTCACGAAAAGATTGGAAAGCTTTATGGAACTGCAGTTGATGTGGTAATTATTATTAAGAATTCAAATACTAACTCTATTCTAAAAGGTCTTAATGAAAGTAACTTTAAAGATTCAAATATATACGTGTTTAATACCAAAGAAGAAGCATACGATGCTCTAAAGAACATACTAAAGTCAAAAGATATAATACTTTTCCAAAACGATTGGACACCTAACTATTATTAATTATTATTATTAAACCATGAACATAGGAATATTCTTTGGCAGTAGATCACCTGAACATGATGTCTCAATTATTACGGCAAGTCTTGTAATGAATACACTTGCAAAGCTTAATTACAAAGTCACTCCTATATACATCTCCGAAAAAGGTGAGTGGTTTGTATCTGAAGATATTAAAGATCTTAATCTTGTAACTCTTACTAAAGCGAATAAAGAGGTAAATAGTAACTTCAAGAAGATATATCTAGATCTTGAGAATTCATTTGGAAAGATGGTATTCAAAAGAAAAGGAATAAATAGAAAAGAAATAACTATTGATATTGCTTTCCCTTGTTTTCATGGAAGTTTTGGTGAAGATGGGACTATTCAAGGATTATTTGAACTTTTAAGTGTCCCTTATGTTGGTTGTAATGTACAAGCATCTGTTGTTGCTATGGACAAAATATTAAGTAAAAGATTTGCAGAGAGCCTAGGAGTACCAACATCTAGATTCACAAATCTAACAACGATACGAAAGATTGAAAATATATCTGAACTAAAAGATACAATGTCTGGAAAAGACCTTACATTCCCACTCTTTGTTAAACCTCCTAAGCTTGGATCTTCAATTGGAATAACTAAAGTAAATAATCTAGAAGAATTAAATAACGCAATTGAAGTCGCCTTCCATTATGATAGATCCGCATTAGTTGAAGAATCTGTAGAAAATACAAGAGATTTAACTGTTTGTCTTATTGGAAACAAAGAAATAATTACTTCAGAGATACAAGAATCTGCATTTTCTAAAGATATGTATAGCTATGAAGATAAGTACCTTGAAAATGGAGGATCCCAAATTGGAAATAATACAAAGAAGTTAATTATCCCTGCAGAAATAGATAAAGATATTGCAAAGAAGATAAAAGAAGATGCTAGAAAACTTTACCTCAACTTAGAATGTAAAGGTATGGCTCGCTTTGACTTCCTTCTTAACGACAAGACAGGTGAATACTTCTTTAGTGAAATTAACCCACTTCCAGGAACCATATATAGCCATTTATGGGCTAAAAGTGGAATAACCTTAGAGCAGTTAGTTACTAAACTAGTTGAATATGCCAAAGAGGAATATGAAGAAAAACAAAAAGTAACCTATGTCTTCAATTCAACAATTCTTTCAAACCTTAAAGGACTAAAATTTGGAAAATAACCAATTTCTATTTAAGAAAATATGTTCTTACGAATATAAATGCAACTACTAGAATAATAGAGGTAATTATTGTAAATACTATTCCAAATATTACTAATACTACCTTTCCCAATATGAGCGTTCTATTAAGTACTTTATTGTAAGTTTCTTTTGAAAACCAAAATTTTCCAGAACCTGTCTTTTTTACAGACGAAACTAAATAGAAGTTTGCTGGGTAAGGTATTCCTATTGAAAGACAATCATCTTCTGTTAAATCTACTGCATTTTCTGGGGATAGAGCATTCTTAGATTTAAAGAAGTTGTATAAATATGCTAAGTCAACGCCATAGTTTCTTCTAGATTGAAGGCTACTACTATTATTATTGAACATTCCATTAACACCATACAATCTAGACATGTTTACGATTAGTAAAATATATTACTTTAGTCTAATAAAATATGGATAAAATAACAATATGAAGATAAATAATTGGAGGTCACTGTGGGAGTTGCACCCACGATATCGGTTTTGCAGACCGAGGCCTTAACTACTTGGCTAAGTGACCAACACTATTTAATATACTGAACAATCTATTATCTCAAATATATAGTTAGATTTACCATTAATTGAGGCTGTTTTACCTAATAACAGGATTCTATCTGTTCTTTCTACTATTTTCTCATCTATTATATGCTTAACTATATCCTCAACAGCAGTATCTCTTTGAGAGAATACTCTATCATACAGATAGCTATATATGTTGTTACATATAATTAGCTGTCTTCTATAGTCCTCATTTGAACAAAGTGCAATGATTGGTTGCTTAAGCTTATGACGAGCAAGGGATTGAGCTGTAATACCTGTTCTAGTGTTAATAACAATTTTATCTATATGAATAGTCTCACATATCTCAAAAGCAGCTTTGGTAATAGCATCTCTTTCAATTCCAGCTTTAGAAACAGTCTCATTCTTAACTGGAATTATTGTCCTTTCCATCTCTCTTGAGATCTTATCCATAACCTCCACACATTGGTAGGGATACTCCCCAGAAGCAGTCTCTTCAGAAAGCATAAGAGCATCTGTTCCATCTAGTACTGCATTAGCTATATCTACAATTTCAGCTCGAGTTGGTGCAGGATTCTTAACCATAGACGCCAAAAACTCTGTTGCAGTTATAGCGATCTTACCAGCATTTCTAGCTTTAGTTATTAAAAGCTTTTGGTATATAGGGATCTTTTCGTAAGGAACCTCAACTGCAAGGTCACCTCTAGCTATCATAATTCCATCACAAGCTTCAATAATACTATCAATATTTTCAATCCCAAATGCATCTTCAATCTTTGCAATAAGTTTTAGAGGAGCTCCACCCATATATGATTTAACTTCAGCAACATCTTCTTTTGACCTTATAAACGAAGCCGCAACAAAATCCCAGTTATCTTTAATAGCAAACTTAATCTGCTCTATATCTCTTTCAGTTACTGGAGAGTTTTGAAGAGATGTTCCCGGTGTATTCATACCTTTTCCAGGAGCAATAACTTTACCTGCCAATACTTCACAGTATATCTTACAATCCTTAATTTCTTTAACTGTTAAAGTTGTCTTACCTTTATCTACTAATATAGACGATCCAATTTTTAAATCTTTATACAAATCTGGGTAAGTAACTGAATATATTTCGTCTTCATCAGTTGATCCTATTATTACCTCATCTCCTACCTTAACATCTCTAGGTTTATCAAATTTATTAAGTCTTAATTCATGTCCTTTAATATCTAGTAATATTGCAACATCGTTACTAAGCTTTCGTACAAGCTTTGCAACTCTATCCATTTCAGGAATATCTATGTATGCTCCATTTAAACGAGCAACATTCATTCCGTTATCTATCATTCTTTTTAAGGTATCTTCATCCCATGAAGTTGGTCCTATTGTGCAAACGATTTTGGTCTTTTTCATAACTTTAATGTTATCATTTAATAAATATATACTAAAGAAAAATGGAAATAATAAAATCAACAGTAAAAATCTTACTATATCCAACCATACTATTTACCACAATATTCCTAGTGTTAGCAATAATAATAGGGTTGTGGGTGAATGAGTTCAGCTATCTTACTAATCCAGAACAGATTGCAAAAGTAACCACAACAAACTTTATTCAAAACATAGATGGATCATCTAGTTTTAAATTAACCTTATCTAAAGAAAATGAAGTATCAAATATTGATCATATCTTTAACCCAGTTTCAAAAGGAAATTCTGTATCAGATGATTATCTGGTAAATGGAGATAGCTACACACTAGAAGTTATTAAAATAGAATGGAGTGAGTTTTTTAAATCCTTTGGACTAAATAAGTCGTACAAGATAACTTCAATTGTATCTAGCTATAAAGATCCGAATAAACAAATGGCTAATCAAACCGATTCATTTGTAATTAATGGGGGATATGATGAATTTATTAAAACAGTAATTGAAAACCCTGATCTTTCAAACTTCTTTGCTAAAAGTATTACAAAAGATTCTAAAACATACAGTTATCTTGAAGCTCCACTCATCACAATAATCAAATAGTAACTTCGTATACACATAATATTCATTAATTATGAAAACATACTCTATGAAGACTAAAAGTTTTACCCAAGAAGTAGAAATTAGAGCTAAAGCTAAAGATATATACGAAACATTCATGGATGAAAAGAAACATGCAATACTTGTAGATGCAAATGCGAAGATAGACAAGAAAGTTAATGGAATATTTGAAATATATGATGGTGAAATTAAGGGAATAACTACAAAGTTAATTCCTAACAAAAAGATAGTACAAAAGTGGAGATATAACTACCCAAACTGGCCACAAGATTACCTTTCAATCCTTACAATTGAGATAGAAGAGAAGTCAGATAATATCTCCGTAATTAAAGTAAGCCACAAAAATATTCCAGAGGAGTATGCAGATGAAATAGAAGAAGGATGGTATGAATATTACTGGAATCCTA
>JBAXRR010000021.1:0-19201 GCA_037131125.1 bacterium | reverse complement strand
GTTTATTACAGTAGATGTCAGAAAAATAAATATACGAGTGGATAACATTATTAATTAACTAATTTGGTGACCTCACGGAGAATCGAACTCCGATTTGTAGGATGAAAACCTGCTGTCCTAACCGTTAGACGATGAGGCCAAATTTAAGTGCTTTTAATTATATCAAACCACCCTATATTTAATCCATGAGAAAGGGCTTACTCAGATTCTCTTTTCCTCTTTTCTTTCAAAAAGTAGAGATAATCATGAGGTTCATTCCAGTTTCTACTAACTATTTCTTTTAATTTATCAAAAAGGGAAGCCCTAGATAAGTTGAAAAGTAAAAGTAGACATATGAGGATTACCCCTACAGTTATTAAGGCTTTTTCGTCTTTAAATACCACAAAGTAAAGAAAGAATACTAATACAATTCCAATAATTAGTAGTGCATTAACTAAGTTGGTCCAAAATGTTTTCATTTTCTTATCCCATTCTTTGTTTGTATTCTGTGTTTCGTTGACAGGACTGGAAGGTTGTTCTTGTTGCTTTGTATTGGTTCCAAAATCTGTTGAATTAGGAAGTTTAATATCTGTAATTATGAACTTACCATTTTCACCATTTGAAAGTATGTACTCATAGGTTCCATCACTACCTACATATCCGGAACCTTGACAATAACTACACGTACTTCCATCTTGAAGCTTTCCTAATCCCTTACATGTTTTGCATTTGTATGCTTTTACCTTTTCTGCACTTGGCATTTATATATTTAGACTTTCTAAAGTAATTTCAAGTACTTGGCCATTTGTAATTTTGCCTTCTATTATTTGTTTAGCAATCCAGTTTTCTATCTTATCTTGCATGAGTCTAATTGTAGGTCTTGCTCCAAATTGTGGATTATATGTTTTATCTACAATTGCATCTACTACATTATCTTGAATAGAAATCTTTATACCCTTATCCTTAAGTTTTTCTTCTATCTTTCCTATTTGTATTCTTACAATCTTAGCTAAAGCTTCTTTTGTAAGAGGGTTAAATATTACAATATCATCAAAGCGGTTAATAAACTCTGGTCTGAAATAGTCTTTAAGGATAGGCATAAGTTCGTTTTGTAAGAAATCTGCCTTATCTATGTGGCCTGATTCACTAAGCTTTTCAATTATCTCTTCTGAAGCTATATTACTTGTAGCAATAATAATAGCGTTCTTGAAGTCTACAGTTCTTCCTTGTCCATCTGTAAGACGTCCATCATCTAGAACTTGAAGGAAGATATCAAAAATCTTTGGATGAGCTTTTTCTATTTCATCAAGAAGTATAAGAGAATATGGTCTTTCCCAAATAGGGTTTGTTAATTGTCCACCTTCTTCGTATCCTACATATCCTGGAGGAGCTCCAATAAGTCTTTGAACTGTATGAGTTTCTCCAAATTCACTCATATCTATTCTAACCATAGCTTTTTCAGTGTCATAAACAATCTTACATATTTGCTTAGCAAGTTCAGTTTTTCCAACACCAGAAGCTCCGAGAAACAAGAATGAACCAATAGGTTTTTTAGGATCCTTAAGTCCAGCTCTACTTCTTCTAATAACTTCACATACTGCATGTACTGCTTCTTCTTGTCCTATTAATGTCTCGTTAATAATCCCTTCAAGGTTAGTTAATTTGTCAGATTCACTTTGAGATAGTTTCTTTACAGGTATTCCAGTCTTTTCAGCAAGGATTGTTTTGATATCATTTTCATCTACTATTTTTCTACCTTCTAGTGTTGCATGAGAACAAGCTTCATCAAGAAGATCTATTGCTTTATCTGGAAGAAATCTATCTGTAATATATCTTTTAGATAATTCAACTGCATTTTGAACTGCAAGTGGGGTAATCTCAACTTTATGAAAATGTGAAAGTCTTTTAGAACTTTCTGTACATATTAGAATAGCATTTTCAATATTTGGTTCTTCTATCTTAATAGGTTCAAATCTTCTTGCAAGTGCTGGATCTTTTTCTATATATTTTCTGTATTCTCCAAGTGTTGTAGCTCCAATTACATGAAGTTCTCCTCTAGCCAAAAATGGTTTCAGAATATTTGCTATTAAAGTAGATTCATTAGAATTTCCTCCACCTGTTATTAAATGAATCTCATCTATGAACAGTATTATATTCGAAGATCTTTTTATCTCATCTATTATTCCACTTAAAATATCTTCAAGTACACCTCTAGATGTTGCAGCTCCGAGTAGTGCTACAATATTTAAACTTACGACTCTTACGTCTGAAAATATTCCTTTAAGTTCTTCTCTTGCAACCATTGTTGCAAAACCTTCTACAACAGCAGTCTTTCCAACTCCTGCTTCTCCAATTAAGATAGCATTACTTTTAGATTCACGACTTAATACCCTAATTAATTGTTGAATTTCTTTTTCTCTTCCAATTGCTTTATGAAGTAAACTATCTTTTGCTTGAGCTGTTAAATCTGTACTATATTTATTCAAAAGTGGAGTTGTATTATCTCCGACTGTAGATACTTGTCCACCAAGCCTTTCTGTAACAACCTTTTCTACTGCTTCGAAATTAAGATGTACCTTATGGAATAGGACAGAAAGAACTGGAATCTCATCACATGCCAATAGGATATCTTCTAGGTTTACAAAGTTTCTAGAATACTTCTGTGATGCAAGATAAGAAACTAAAATTAACTTTTGAAGTTCAGGAGATAGAATAACTGTTCCAGGTTTTATCTTTATTGGACTTACTTCTAATTGAGATTTTTGATCAATAATTTCAGAATTAAGTGTATTAATATCTATATTTTGTGAGGTAAGTATTGAACTAATTTGAGGATACTTAATGAGTTCTTCAATGAAATGCCATTCAGATACATAGTTACCACCCTTAGCGTAAGTGTTATTAAATGCAATTTGAATAAGATCAAATACATCCTCAGATAAGTATTGTGATATATCACTTGCCATTGTTTAAGATACTAGACTAACTATAGTTATTATAATTACTAAGAAAACTATGAGAAAAGCGACAATAGAACCAACAATTACTATTCTTTTAGTTTCAAGTTCACTATGTGCTTTAAAGTTCATATACATAGGAAATCCGATCTTTTTAACATCACCATTTTGTTTAACAAATATCCCAAGCGAATCTCCAGAAGCTAAAGGATCCTGATAATACTTCATATCTCCCCAACCTTTATTATTGAGAGTATCTGTTACTTGTTTGTATAGTTGTGATCTCATAAAGAAAAATATATATAAAGATAGTTTAATCAATTTCTTGTGAGTAATCAATTTTCTTTATTGCTAAGACATGTATATTTCTGTAATATATTCTTAATATATATTTCATCCTTAACGATAATGAACGAAACTACTGCCACAAATGCAACTGTACCTCCTGTAAACACTTCTGTTCCCAATATTCCAAAGAAAAATAACCATACTGTGCTTATATTAGTACTTTTAGTTATTTTTGTAGTAACAACTTTAATGATTGCTTCTGGATTCTTTGCTTATGCCTTTTTTGTTCAATCAAGTAAAACTGCAGAATTGATACCAATATATGTAGATAAAAACGCATCAGTTGCAACAAGTTTAAATTCAAGTAGTTTAACCTCAACTAAATCTTCATCAAGTAGTTCATCTGTATCTTCAATACAATATTCCACATTTGATAATGAATATATTTCATTTAAGTATCCTAAAGGATGGAAAGTTACATTGAATGAAAGCGATCAAACATATCCTGTTGCACCTGTGGATAATACTTGTTCAAGTCCAAATGCAGGATTAAAAGGTATCGCTGCTATTGATATAACAAGCCAAAATAATCAAAAAATTAGTTTTTCAAATACTTGGATAGCTATGGGCAGCGGTTCATATAAATATACATTTTCTAAACCTACTGTTTTAACATATTATCCAGAAGGGTCAGGAGATATTGTTGATTTTCCTGTTTCAAATGCTAAAGTGTTACCACTTTCATTTGGAGGAGCATTTTTTAGTGGTGAGGTTACAAGAGATGGTAAAAAAACAAAATTACTTCTGAGTATTCCTGCAAGAGAAATTAAATCAGATAGTGTTGCTTTCTCTGACGAATTTGATTTTGCATACTTTAGTTCTGATTCAGTATTAGACAAGTCAATGTCTCAAAAATTGAGATATGATGGTTTGTATCATTGTGCAAAGTATTCCGAGTCAGGTGGAGTAATGTATACTGGTTATGCCACAATAAATGACACACCTGAAAACGTAGCTAACATAGTAGATACATTCATATCTAGTATCGTAAGAAAGAAGTAATCATAAGATTTTCATCATAAATTATAATGAACGAAACTAATGTCACAAATACTTCAGTCCCTATAGTAAATAATAATGTTGCAAAAGTAACAAAGAAGAATAATCATACACTATTAATTGTGGTAATAGTTATTGTTGCTATATTCATTACACTTGTATTTGGAATAGCTCTTGTATTTGCATTATTTTATCCTTTTGATTTTGGAAGGGCTAGAAATTTTAATGATGGCCCAGTAAATTTGTCACTACCAAGTAAATCGACGTCTACGAGTGTTACTACTTCCAATTCTAGTACAAGTATTAGTTCAACAAGTACGGTAGAAGTCCCTCCATTTTTAAAGAATACGTATCATTAAACTACCAAAAACGATAGAAAGTAAAGATATTAGAATGAAATAGATGTATTTTTCTTTAGTGTTCTTTTCGGAGGAGTTTAGTCTACTTGATATGGTAAAATATACCCATGCAACATATACGTAATTTTTCAATCATAGCCCATATTGATCACGGTAAGTCTACTCTTGCAGATAGAATTATCGAGACTACTGGAATGGTTGAAAAGAGAAAAATGAAAGATAGAATATTAGATACTCTGGATCTAGAACAAGAAAGAGGTATTACTATTAAGCTCCAAACAGCTCGTATGCACTATGAATATGAGAAAGAAGGTGAGTTTAAAGGTTCGTACATTCTTAACTTAATAGATACTCCAGGACATGTGGACTTCTCATATGAAGTTAGTAGGTCTATAGCTGCTTGTGAAGGAGTTGTCTTATTGGTAGATGCAACACAGGGAGTTCAGGCACAAACCTTGTCAGTGTTTTATCAAGCTATGGATCTAGGATTAACAATAATCCCTGTAATTAACAAGATAGATTTACCATCTGCACAAATTGAAGAAACTAAAAAAGAGATAGTTACTACATTAGGTTTCAAAGAAGAAGAAATAATAATGACATCTGGTAAGACTGGACAAGGAGTAAAAGAATTACTTGATGCAATAGTTGAAAGAATACCATCTCCAGATAAGAATTATCATTTTAAGGAAGAAGTTGAATTATCTGAAAGCTCATCACTTAAAGCTCTCATATTTGATTCTTTCTTCCATGAACATAAAGGAGTAATTGCCTTAGTTAGAATCTTTAAAGGAGAAATAGACTCGAATAAGTCATACCATCTTATGGGTACAGATACAGATATGATTCCTGTTGAGCTAGGTTATCTTACTCCAGACCTTGAAGTATCTGGAAAGATTGAAAATGGAGAGGTTGGATATATTGCAACTGGATTTAAAGATATTAAACATGTAAGAGTAGGAGATACTCTTGTTACTACAGATGACTTTAATGCCGACAGAAGTATTATTCAACTCTCAGGATACAAGCCTGCAAAACCTATGGTATTTGCAAGTGTATTTCCAGTAGAAGCAGATGAATTTCCATCTCTAACAGATGCAATAGAAAAGCTTTCCTTAAATGATGCATCTTTAAGTTATACAAGACAATTTTCTCCAGCACTTGGTTCAGGTTATCTATGTGGTTATCTTGGGCTTCTTCATATGGAAATAACTCAAGAAAGATTAGAAAGAGAGTTTAATGTAAATTTAATTACAACTTCACCAACTGTAGAGTATAAGGTGGAGTTAACTACAACTAATACTGCTAAAATTGAAAATGTAAATAAAGAAGACTTTGACGATAAGGGACTTCTTGTTGTTAAATCTGTTTCTAAATTTCCAGATCTATCTTATATAGTTAATGTATTTGAACCATTCTCAGCTCTTGAAATAATTACTCCTGAAGAATTTATGGGTCCAATTATGCAGCTTTGTTCAGAAAAGAGAGGAGTATTTCTAAATATGGAGTATGTAACTCCAAAGAACACTTCTTTTGAAGGTAGCAAGAAACATGTAATCATAAAGTATGAGATTCCAACTAATGAAATAATTACAGATTTCTTTGACAGAATGAAATCTATCTCACAAGGATATGCAAGTATGGATTACCAATTTAAGGACTTTAGACAAAGCGATATCGTGAAAGTTTCTATTCTTGTTAATCATGAAATTACAGATCCACTTTCTTTCCTTTGTCATAAATCTGTTGCTGAGGCAAGAGGAAGAAAACTTGTAGAAAGACTTAAGGATCTAATTCCAAGACAGCAATTTCCTATTCCAATACAAGCAAGTATAGGTAGTAAGATTGTTGCTAGAGAGGATATTTCAGCATATAAGAAGAATGTTTTGGAAGGAATGAGTGGAGGACATGTTGAAAGAAAAATGAAACTACTTCAAGCACAAAAGAAAGGAAAGAAAAGACTTAAGATGCTTGGAAGTGTAGAAGTCCCTAAAGAAGCATTTTTAGCAGCACTAAAGAATTAAATTCCAAGTTACGTAAAATGAAACTCACCGTTAACTATGTTAATTGTTGTTTGTTATGTATAATCTGAAAGTAATATATTTTATCCTACACTTAAATGAGTAAATCTACGATCATAATTATTCTTATTACTATTCTTATTGGTGGAGGTGGTATTTTTCTAGCATTAAAAGAATCTGCAAAACCAATTTTGCCAGTGAACAATAAAGAGTGGATTAAAGGTAATTTAGAGTCAAAAGTTTTACTCGAAGAATTTAGTGATTTTGAATGTCCAGCATGTAAGGCAGCACAAGATCAAGTACTTGCAGCACTTCTTCCTCAGTATTTAGATAAAATCAAATTTCAGTATAGACAATTTCCATTAGTTTCTCTTCATCCATATGCCTTCAAAGCAGCGGAAGCATCAGAAGCAGCAGGGGCTGAGGGGAAGTTCTGGGAAATGCATGATAAATTATTTGCTATGCAAAATTCAGACGGCTCTTCACTAAGTGTTGATAATTTGAAAGCTTATGCAAAGGAACTAGGATTAGATACTACGAAATTCAATACTGCAATGGATAATAGTAGATATAAAGGGGATGTACAAAAGGGGATAGACGAGGGTAATTCAAGAAGTGTAAATGCAACTCCAACTTTCTTCGTAGATGGAAAACAAGTGACAGGTAAAACTCTAGAAGATATGTATAACAATCTTAAAATAGAATTAGATTCTGCGTTAGCTACAAAATAGCTATTTATTCTCTTTTAGAAACTCGAGAACTGCTTCTCCGTGTTCTTCAGCTCTAACTTTGGGCCATACTTTTACTATCTTTAGATCTGGTCCTACTATAAAAGTGCTTCTCATCATTCCAACCACAATTTTACCGTAGAGATTTTTCTTTCCCCAAGAACCTACCTGCATAGAAAGTTTTCTCTCTGTATCTGCAATTAGAGGGAAATTTAATGAATATTTCTTTATAAACTCGATATGTGATGAAATGTCATCTCCACTTACTCCAAGTACTTGTACACCCATTGATTGTATATCTGAATTTGTATCTCTAAAACTGCAAGCTTCTTTAATACATCCTGGTGTCTGATCTTTCGGATAAAAATATAGAACGGTAGTTTTACCTTTAAAATCTTCAATAGAAATCTCTCTTTCAGATTTTGAATCTACAACTGTTAATTTTCCAAAGTCTGTAACTGAATCTCCTGCACTTAACATGTTTATGAATATAATATATTAATTAACTCCAATTTACAGTTAGTACTTAGTACTAGTCAATTTGGTAAACCAAAGTTACACTTGAAGAAACCTCACTCTCTCCTGGTTTAGTGGTTAAGTCAATTGGACTTGGTGAAGACTTTGCTGCCGCATCTGTTCCAGATACATTCATTCCAGGTGCGTAGGAAATAGGGTAGTATGAACTTCCATCTTCAACATTTTTTAATTTACCTAAAACTAATCCAGAAGTTTTTGCTAATTGTGTCGCTTTGACCTTCGCATTTTCTATGGCTTGAAGTTTAAGTTCATCTTGAATTGTAGTTAGATTTTCAACATAAAAACTTAAAGAAGAAACTGAATTAATACCATTTTGAGTTGCTGAGTCGATTATTTCACCTACCTTATCTAATAGTTTTGTCTTTACTGTTAAAGATATTGTAGAAGAGTAACCTGTTAGATTTTGTTTCCCAGTTAAGTATTCATATACAGGAGTAATATTGTAGCTTGATGTTTTAATCTCTTCATCTAATACTCCAACTTTCTTAATTGCTTCAGTTGCCTTATTTATCGCATCACTTGCTTTCGCTTGAACTTCTCTAACTTCTTTCCCTTGTATTGTTGCAGATAAAACTATATTTGCCGTATCTGGTTTAACCATTTTCTTAGCATCTGCAGTTACCCTAAATTGGTTTGTACTAGAATTCAAAATACTATTACTAGTTCTTTCTGTATTCCAGAAAATGAAGACAATAATTACTCCAATTATCAAGGTTATTGCTATGAGAAGATAAGTAGACTTCAAAAAGAAAAGAATGAAGTTTTTCACATTTGGATGTTTATTCATGTTGTAAATATAATATATTAAAAATATCTATATTTAGTTTAGCTCATTTTAAAAGTAAAATGCATTATTTGTAATACTACTAATATATTGATATTTGCCCAAAAGTATCTTGTAGTGTTACAATCTACTATCTAATTATTACTCATAATTGATGGCAAATTATAGTAGTCCAGATACCTCTACTAATTTCGAAACTCCTTATTATCGCCGCAGCTTAAGATATACAATGGCAATGTTACTAACAAGTTTGGGATTAACTTTGGCACTTAGTAATGCCCCTGTCTCCTCTCAATCTACCAAGGATATTGCATGTCCACAAATCACTGGAAACTTAACTATTAATGGTGGCAATGTTGCTTTAGTGACATCGGCTGATCAGACAATGAATTTCGCTGCAGATATTATTACCCCAACATTAATTGGATATAAAGGTTCATTTGTTTATGATGATGCAGATGGAGGCTTCCAAGCAGGAGTTACTGTTAATGGTAGTAATAGAGCTGTAAGGAATAATCTCCCAGTTGGTCCATCTTTTCCGGGAACTGCAACTTTGCATATAGATATTAATCTTGGTGGAACTACTATACCTTGTCCTATGCAAGGGGAAGCATATGTAAAAGAACCTACTAATAGAACATATATTCCTGTAAGTTTTCATAATTAGTTCAGTCATATTTCAGGACTGACTATTATTTGTAGAAGTTAATTACCAGTTTTGTCTGTAACTGTTCTGACTTCTCTTAATGAGTAGATAGTGTTTAGTTCTCCAATTGCTGAGGAGAATACCTCTTCTACTTCAGGATCATAATCTATCTTTTCTGCTGGTGTAATAAAGTTATGCATAAGTACCAGATCTCTATTAAAACATGGGTTTGAAATAATATCTTTATTCTCTTCAATTGAGTATCTAAGTGTATCTTGGTTAGGTAGTTTGCAAGGAGTAAATGTACTTCCAGTTTTCCCAATTTGTGTAATACCTCCTAGTATTTTTATTCCATCCAATACTACAGCATTACTTGGTGTATCTTCATCAATTTTAATTTGTCCATCTGCAATAAGGAAAGCATCAATACTGTCGTAGAAAGGAAAGTCTGTTTTGTCCGTCTTCTTGTATGACTTATATGTTCCACCTAGTATTTCAATATTTCCCCCAGCTACAATAATAAGGGATTTCGCTCCATTATCTAAATCTTTACGAATGTCTGGATTAATTGTTACATCTCCAGGAACAAGGATTATAGTGTCATTTTTTAGGTACCAATGAGGCCATGCTGGATTGTTTCCGGATAGGTTTTTCGCATCAAAAGAAGAATTATTTGGAGCATTATATATTAAACTTGGAGAAATATTTTCTGGTTGAGGTAATGCATCAATTTTTAAATTCCCTCCTGTAAAGGAAATGACATTAACTCCCTTTCCATCATCGCAAACATTGGTAAACCCTGCATTTAGGTCATACGAAGGTCCAGCTCCATTTGGTGTAATATGATAAGTATTGCTGTTTTGAATTTCCATATATCTTGATTTCACAGCATTGTCACAGGTTATGTTGATTGGATTTGCACTACTACCATCATCTCTAACTTTTTGAATAACATTCTTTATATAATCATATGCACCAGCGGATCCACTAAAGTATTCTTCAGGATTTGTCATACCATGAGCATAGCTAGAACTTGCGATATTATTTTTACTTTGTCTCGTATTATTACCTTCTTCAGATTTTGGTCCAGTTTCAGAAGCGTTTGCTGTTGATTGATACATATATGTACTTAAGTATTCATCGTTACTTTCTGGACAAAAAGAAGGTGAACTTTTCTGATTAATAGAAGTGCTAATAGGAATACATGAGCTACTAACATTATGAATAGATTCATTTGCTGCTAATAGATTCGAGCTATTATTCGATGGGCCTTTTATAAAAGTACTTCCACTTTTACTTTGAAGCCATGGAGATCCAACTGAGATTGTTGCACTTGATTCTGCTGAGGCATTGCAAAATGAGTCTTCTGCATACCATCTTCCAAAACCGTTATTAGATATTTGTCCTGTAGATTGATTAATAACATCTTTTCCATTTCCAAAAGATAAATCATAAGGTTCCGTCTGGTTAGATAGCTTCGTTAAATCTAATTCATATTGAAACTCTCTTGTATCTCTTGTCCCGCCTACAGATTTATTTACAAAGTATGATGCATTTGAAGTTTCATTTTGAAAACTCGAGTTTATAATCGGAGTGAAATCGTTGGCAGGGGATACAGGAATAACAGATTTCAGCTGATTTTGTCCTAAATAACTACTTACATTATCTCCTCTATGTTGAGATAAAAATGGATATTCACTTGGTAAAATATTTGTTCCAGAACTTAAGAATTTAGTTGGTGCAATATAGTATGCATGAGTTTTTAGGGCATGATCATCTTCTGCAATACTTTTCACATTAAATTTATTCATAGCTTGAACTTCTACTTGCCTATCTATTGTTGGAAGTGAAGTATCTATAATCTGATCAATGGTTACAGGTACTGTAGAAATCCCATCTGTAACGGTAACTGTTATTCTCCTTTTTCCATCTGGTGCTTTAAAAGTAATTCCATCTTTAAACCTGATCTCCATTGTTTGTGAATATTTATATGCAAACCAATCTGTCGTAACAGCTGTAGCTTTAATTGTTTGAAGTCTAGGACTAACTATTGGAGAAGAGGAGTTGCTAAATACAGGATCTGTATAATCATAAGTAGTTCCTGTATTTAAAGTTATCCCAGTTGAGTTGTTAGGCTTATATCCTGATCCGTTTACCTCTTGTCTTGCATATTCGGCTAAATCATCTTCTGAAATATTCGAATCTTCAGTTGAGCAGACGATATGATAATTTGTCGAAGAAGAGTTGGAACTTACTGGAAGTATATCTGAACAGCTAACATTTGCAGGTAAGTTATATGAATTGATGTTGTCTACTGAGAAGTACAATGTATCTGTATATACATCTGAAGAAGAAGAACCGTCTCCTGGAGCAGATGCAATAGTATCTGTACTAATTATTGTTCTTGGAGTATTTGAGATAATATTCCCATTACCATTTCTAGAAAATGTTCCCCACTTTGGAGCGACTGGAACTCCTGCAACTAAAGGTCCATTTAATCTACTAACTATTTCACCTCTTAAAATATTTTGTTGGTAGCTTGAAGTATTTACTGGATTATTCGGCGTACTACAAGAATATGAATAAAATGTGTGTTGAACTCCATTTGGATCTGTGAATACAAATTCAGTTAATTTAGTATCACAAGTTACTCCATTACTTAATCCACCTTTTTCAATAGTAAAATCTACTTTAAAGTTCATATCTACACTTTTTGAGTCTTGACCACTTGGCATCACAAAGGACGAGTCCTTTTTACTTAATAGTTCAGCGGTGTTACTTTGGTTGTTAATTGTTGCACCGTTTGCAAAAATATCTTGGGCGTCAAAGTTTATCTTAGTAATGCTCCAATTTCTTTTCACGGATTTGTCGAATTCTTCGACAGAACAATTTAGCTGAAACTTAGCTGGATTACTTGCAAGATTAGAGTTACTTCTTTTTAGATTCAAACATTGTCCTGTATTACTATCATAACTTCCTGATGCGATTTGAGTATTGTCGACTCGAGTTAATGTGCATTTAATTCCGCAGTTTCCACTACAAGTTGGATTGTCTACATAGTTACCAGTTGTCCCACCATTAATTGGACTACAGGTATTGTTAGTACAGTAGTACTTTTTAGGAGGTGGCGTATTATTTGAAACACAACATGACCAATCTCCGAATGGACAACTACATTGTCCCGGAGAACTACAAACAGGTGCTCCACATCCTCCTGGACAGTCACATTGTCCAGCGTATGCTTTAGATTGAAGGAAGAAAAATGAGGTTGTTAGAAAAAAAATGAGTATGGAAAATAATCTCAATATCTTAAGATAATCCTTATCCTGCTTGAAAATAACTCCTAGTAAACTCATATGAATTAATACTAAACAATTTAGTTTAGCATTAATAATTTCACATGTTTAGTAAAAGATATTAAAAAAGAATATATATTTATGAATTCTTTCCGTGGCATTTTTTATACTTTTTCCCACTTCCACAAGGACATGGATCATTTCTTCCTAATCCCATTTCTGAATATGGATTAGTCTTATCCTTCTCAACGGGTTTAACAAGATTATTAAATCCCTGTTTTGAATTATCCTGACCATTATTGTCATTTTGGTTTTGAGTCTCTACGTTTAATGTTCCTTGTTCAAGAGTTTTGTTAACCTGTTCTTCATTAGTGAATGTTGGTTGTTCGTTTAATAGACTTTCAACTTTTATTTCTCTTACCTTTAGTATTCTTGAAGCAACTTGTCTATCTACTGCTTGAATGAATCTGTCAAAGACACCAAATGCTTCGTTCTTGTATTCAACTAATGGATCCCTTTGTGCATATCCTCTAAGTCCAATACCTTCTCTAAGATCTTGCATTGCTTCAAGATGTTCAGTCCAAAGCTCATCCATTGTTTGAAGCATAACTGCTTTAGATATGATCAAGAGTTTTGCCTCACCTAGCTCTTCTTCCTTCATGAGAAGAAGTTCTTGTGCAATTTCGTTAAAGAATTCCTTTAATTCCTCTTTGTCATGTTTTTCAACTGAGTCGGAAAGGAGTTTAATGAGATTTTCTTTTCCAAGAGGTATTTCAATATCTACAAGATATTTAGAACCTTTTGCTTTAATTCTCTCAATAGCTTTTACAATACTTACATCATCTGAAATATCTATAAATGCATCTATTAACTTAGATTTGTCTGCTTTATCTTCTCTTTCTATAAAGAAATGCTCGTCTACTAATGTTTCAATATGAATATTCATTATCTCAGAAATTTGAGATCTCAAATCTTCTCTGGCAAGTTTTGCAGTCTCATCTATCTCTCCACTTTTTGGATCCTTTTCAAGGTCAGCTTTTTCTGATGAGAATAGAATATTTCTTCTTCTTGCGTAGAAGATCTCTCTTTGCATATTCATAACATCATCATAATCTACCAAGCTTTTTCTAATATCAAAGTTTTGTCCCTCAACTCTTTTTTGTGCATTCTCAATAGTTCTTCCAATTATTGTTGCTTCTATTGGAAGGTTTTCGTCAATATTAACTGCTGACATAAGGTTTTGAACTATCATTCCGCCTTGTAATTTCATTATTTCATCATCTAGTGCTACATAGAATCTTGTACTACCGTTATCTCCTTGTCTACCAGATCTTCCTCTAAGCTGATTATCTATACGTCTTGCCTCATGTCTTTCAGTACCAATTACATGAAGTCCTCCTAGTTCATTAACATTTTGATCGAGTTTAATATCAGTTCCACGTCCTGCCATATTAGTAGCAATTGTAACTGCATTCTTTCTACCAGCTTTTGAAATAATTGTAGCTTCTTTTTCATGATACTTAGCATTAAGTACTTCATGTTCTATTCCAATATCTCCAAGCATTTTGGAAAGTATTTCTGATTTTTCTACAGATGTAGTACCAACAAGAACAGGCTGACTTTTTGAGTGTTTTTCTTTAATATCTTCAACAACAGCTCTAAATTTTGCATTTTGATTCTTATATACAATATCTGTAAGATCTTTTCTTTGTACTGGTCTATTTGTAATTATTACAACTACATCAAGGCTATATATCTTGAAGAACTCTTCTGCTTCAGTTTCTGCAGTACCTGTCATTCCAGATAGATGTTTATACACTCTGAAAAGATTTTGAAATGTGATGGTTGCTAATGTTTTACTTTCATTTTTAATCTCTACTCCTTCTTTTGCTTCTATTGCCTGATGGAGTCCTTCTGAATATCTTCTTCCTGGTAAAATTCTACCTGTAAATTCATCTACTATCATGACCTCACCATTTCTTACTAAATATTCATCTCCATTTTTGAAAAGCACTCTAGCTTTTAAAGCATTTTCCATATGATGTGCAAGAGAGTAGTTTTCCCAAATGTTTTTAACATCTAGAAGTTTCTCCATCTTTTCTGCACCTTGATCTGTGAGCGAAACAGATCTAGATTTTTCATCTAGTGTGTAATCTGTTTTTTCCTCAAGTTTTTCTACAAGCTTTGCAAACTTAAAGTAAAGTTCATTAGATGCTTCAGCTGGAGCTGAAATAATAAGGGGAGTTCTAGCCTCATCTATTAAGATAGAGTCAACTTCATCAACAATACAGAAGAATAGTTCTCTTTGAACTTTATCTGCAGTTTCAACTGCCATGTTATCTCTTAGGTAATCAAAACCTATTTCGTTATTAGTTGCATACAAAATATCTGCCTTATACGCTTCTTTCTTCGTAGCTTTTATTAAGTTATGTCCTCTTGTATCTCCTGGATTCTCAATCTTTATCTTTTGTCTTTCTTCTAATACTTCCTTTCCCTTTATCTTTTCAAGATCACTATCTTGTACAAAAAGGTAAGAAGAATTTGGTTCTGTTATTCCAACTGTTAATCCAAGTTCACTAAATATATGACCTGCATATTCTCCATGAGATCTAGCAAGATAGTCATTAACAGTTACAAGATGAGCACCTCTTCCTGTAAGTGCATAAAGAGCAAGAGGAAGCCACGCAACTTGGGTTTTACCTTCTCCAGTTTTAAGTTCAGATATTTTTCCTTCTGAAAGAACGTATCCTCCTATGAGTTGGACATCAAAATGTCGTCTATTGAACTTTCTCTTAGCAACTTCTCTTACAAATGCAAACATTTCAGGAAGAAATTCAAAGAGTTTATCTTTAAGTTCCAATTCAACCTTATTCATGTTCTTTCTATCCTTGATCGTATGGATTGAATCTAAGTCAGAATCACTAAGTCTATCCATAATTGGTTTTAGTTCTGATCTCATTTCTGAAACTCTCTTTCTCATTTCTTCAAAACTCATTTTAGATATACTTTCCTCAAGCTCATTAACAGGTTGAATCTTCTTCATATACTTGGTAATTTGCTTTTCATTGGAGTCGAAAATTTTAGAAAAAATGGATGCCATGTGTGTTTAGACAAAAGTTAATTATAGTCGTCAGATTATATCCTACAAAGCTACTTTCTTAAAATGAAAGTAATTACTTCATGCATTCTTCACTTTATTAAGTTCCATTCGAAGTACTTTCTCAATATTATCTACAAGATTGTAGAAGTCAGCACCTTCTTTTTCTACCTTTACAAACTTTCCTTTTGATTTGCACATTACTTCAATTTTGTGATCTTCATTTACCCCTTTATTCTGAACCTGAGCTGTGTATATTACATCAAATACTTCTGCTTGATCTACTCTTTTTTCAAATTTCATAAACTTTTCAGTAATGTATGTCTTCATTGCCTCTGTTAACGGAGTTGTCCTATGGGTAATTCTTAGTTCCATCTTAGTAAGGGTAATATTTTAAATACTTCTTTGGCAGAGTTTGTTATCGTACTTTCTTATTCTATCTCATACCGTACATTAGGGCAATTACGATAAGACAGAACATTAAGTAGTTGAGAATAATCTTTCTTGTTAGTGTCCTTTCTATTCTGTGATGAATAATTGCTACTATGAAATAGAAAAGAGTTAACATTATCAGATTAGCTTGTACTAATGTGAAATTTAACACTCTAAGAGCTAAAAAGGCACAAAGAGCAATTATTATTGAGCTAAGTATAACTGTTATAGAGACTTCCTTCGTGAAGAGATTGTTCCTGATGAATATAAGTCCGATACCTATTGCTGTGAGTAGAGAAATCAGAAGAAGAAGTACGAATATATTTATTGTTGAGTTGAAATATAGGTGGAGAAGGGCATTGGATGTTAAGAAAAACACAATTAACTTCATTCCATCGTAAATACTGTGAGTTGAATGCTCAATCATTAACTTGTTAAGAAAATAGCTTCTAACATTAACTAAACATATAAGTAGCGATACGCTTACAATAAAAAAGATTATTATCTTTAGTGGGAAATTTGTATTCAAATATATGAATACAAGAGTGAATAAATACAACGTTATAGGTACCAAGTAGTGGTTCAAAATATGTTGGAAATAATAGGATCTTTCAAGTGAAAATATCTCCTTCTGGTTATACTTTTTCACATTAGTAACGTGGTCTAGATAAAGAAGTAGTAAGAACAGGAAGCTTAACAAAGCTGAAATAGAAAAGAATAAGTCTCTTCTTCCTTCTATTTGTATTTCATTGAGTGAAAAAAAACTCACAAAGCAAAGTATGCTAAATATTATCGATCTTTTGTAGTCTTTTATGAACAGTTTCATTTAAGTTATGCTTCCAATTCCGCTAAATATTAAAATAGCTATTACTAATGCTAAATGAGGTAAGTGAAAAGCTGCTTTGCCTCTTTCAGGATGCAATCTTTTTACTCTAAAGAAAATAACAAAGTCTACTATTAATAGCATTAAGATTATTAAAGCAATTCCCATATTTATTTTCTGTCTTAGGCTTAAGTTAGATACCGACTCTATTATCTGGTTAAAACCATTAAATGTTCCCGAAATTGTACTTCCAGAATATTGTTCCATCTCCGTGTTAAGACTTGCACCATCTAGTAGTATGTCGGATTTATTTCCTGCAACATCTTCAACGTGAATGTTCATCCCTTTAACAAGTTTAAGCTCATCTATATTTACGCCCTGAACAATGTAGTTGGGAGCATCTAATGTTGAAATATTTAGTTTATCTGTATCTATTGTTGCTGTTATTGTCTTAATTGGAGTTGGTTCATCTACTGAGAACTGAAGCGAATATATGTTGTCTTTTTTATCTACCACCTTGAAGCTTGTGGTGTCTATTACAGGAACTGTTATATCATAAATTATTTTTACAGGATCAGACTTGAGACTAATATTTCCAGCTCCATCAATAGACTCAGCTTGGATCATATTATCTCCTTTTTGTAACTCTCCACTTATTGGTATGCTGAACTTTGAATTATTTGCTGTTCCCTCAGTATTTTTCGTATCATTTAAGTATATATTTACCTTGCTATTACTTTCTGCACTTCCTTCTACAGTAATATTTGACTCATTTGTATATCCGTTATTAATGGGACTTGTAACAGTAGGCTTTTCAGGTGGTGTAATATCAGTAGTTATTGAACTTGTACTTGACGACTTCTTGCTTGAAGTAGTGTTAGCCTTCGAAGATGTTGAACTAGAAGTTTTTGTCGTAGTAGTGGTGTTTGTATTCGTATTTTCGTTTGCAGTATTTGTTTTAGCTCCAAACATTTGGACTACTAGTGTAGTTTGTTCCCCGCCTAAGTTTCCATCTGCTACATATATTCCAATATCTCTAAACTCTGGCTTCATTATGTTAGCTCTATGAGTTGGAGAATTAAGCCATGCATCATGAACTGCAGAAGATGTTGAAAAACCTTTGGCTAAGTTTTCACCTGCGTATACATATATATATCCAGCTGCTTTAATAAATTGCCAAGGAGTTTCTCCATTAGGTCCAAAATGTGCCCAATATCCTTTTGCAAACATGTCTTCAGATTTTGCTTTTGCAGCAGCTGTTAATTCAGAGTTCTTATTGAGTTTTACAAGTCCAGCATCACTTCTGGATTCATTAGCAAGATTTATTAAATCGTCAGCATTAATACTTCCAGCTTCTACTTTGTTTACAAAATTAGGAAGATAATTGAAGGATAGAAAATTAAAACCAAAAATGACTACCGCTAAAATCGCCATGAATTTACTCTCGAATATTCTAGGTGAATAATTATTTTTATTTGTAGGTAATAAAAAATTTATCAAATAGTTTATCTTAAATCTATTTCTTTAGTTGTTGATACAACCGTTGAACCATTTTGTGCTTTTACGCTAATCTCATAAACATCTTTTGAAAGGTCCACAACAACAAAACTTGGAGCATTTTGCCCTCTGTTTGTTTCTATTATTGGTGCTAGAGTATTTTGTTTCCCAACAAAAGTCCATGTAAGGTTATATGTATTTTTCCCCCACACAATTCCATCTTCAAGAACTACTGCAGTTAATTCTATTCTTTTTTTATCTTTAACTGGAGAGTCTAAGTTAAACTGTTGATAATCCACCTTTATACTATTATTAGCATTTGTTCTGTTATCTCCATTATTTATGTTTCCTAGGTTATATCCTACAAACACAACTGCTCCCATTCCAAGCATTATAGCCATAACGGAATACGTAAGTGGTTTACCTAGAAAACCAAATTTAGGTTTACCAAGATCATTTATCTTTTTGTTGAGTTTGATGAAAAAGTAAATGACTAAACCTACAAGTAGCAAAAAAATTACTGCTATGATTATTAGCACTGGTGTCCCAATTTGTAGGTTTGCAGTCATAACTTTACTTAGAGTTAATTCGAACACTTTTAATCTAGCAGAAATATACCTAAGTGTTAAGTAAGTTGAGTAGTATTTTTTTGAAAGTAACTAGATATATTGATACAATCTTTTAGACAAACAATGATC
>JBAXRR010000020.1:0-19281 GCA_037131125.1 bacterium | reverse complement strand
AATCGCAACTCTTCAAAATGAGGGAATACATGTAGAAATACTAAAGTATGTGGACATATTAGTTCCTTCGATTAATGATGCTCTAGATTTATTAATTAATCCTGATGTATTTAACGCAACGATGAGAAAGTAATATTGACTATATGTACACAATATTTATTGTTCTCCTCTCTTGAGTTACAATACCGATATTAAAGTTATTCTTAATAATTATGTCAATTACTATCACATACTTTGTTCATGGGACAACTACAGATAATGAGAAAGAAATATCGTCAAGATGTTTTGATGTTGAACTTTCCGAGAAAGGAGTTAAACAATCTATTGCACTAAAGGATCAGATAAAAGAAAAAAAATTTAATGTCGTGTTTTGTTCAGATTTAAAAAGATCAGTTGAATCAGCAAAGTTAACATTTGATGGAATGGTTCCAATAATTCAAGACGAAAGATTAAGAGAATGTAATTACGGAGATTTCAATGCAAAACCTTCTTCCATTGTAGAACCTATGCAAGAAAAAAGTATTACTGAAAGATTTCCAAATGGAGAAAGTTACGAAGATGTTAAGGTAAGAATATCAGATTTTCTAGATTACCTAAAAGCAAACTACGATGGAAAATCTGTTGCAATAGTTGCACACAAAGCTCCACAGTTAGCCCTAGATGTTTTACTCAAGAATAAAACTTGGGAACAAGCATTTAGTGAAGATTGGAGAAAAACAAAATCTTGGAAACCAGGATGGGAATATATAGTTAAATAATAAATGATAGAAAATAAAGTTTTTAAATTAGGTTTCCTAGCATCTCACAATGGTTCGAACATGCAAGCAATAATAGATGCATGTAAAGATGGCACATTAAATATGACACCTGCAGTTGTAATAAGTAACAATGCAGATTCTGGTGCACTTAACAGAGCCATGAAAGAAGGAATACCTAACTATCATATTTGTTCTGTTCAATATCCAAATCCAATAGATTTAGATCTTGCAATAAAAAATACACTAATAAATTATTCTGTAGATATTGTAGTTTTAGCTGGATACATGAAGATGGTAGGTAAAGAGACCTTGTTAGCCTTTGCTGGAAGGATTTTAAATATCCACCCTGCTCTACTTCCTAAGTTTGGTGGAAAAGGTATGTATGGATTAAATGTCCACAAAGCAGTTCTAGATAGTGGGGAAACTGAAACAGGAGTAACAGTACATATTGTAGATCCTAAATATGATCATGGTAAAATATTAAGTCAGATAAAAGTTCCAGTACATTTAGGAGATACTCCAGAAGTATTGCAACAAAGAGTATTAAAAAAAGAACATGTTATATTCGTAGACACTTTGAAAAGAATTGCCAGTGGAGATATATTGTTAACTAAGTAATTAGTACGAAAATGAACCATGTACCTCAACAAGAAAATACATCAAGACCAGATAATCTTACTCCTCTTAAAAAAGAGAATGGTAAGATATCTAGAAGAACTGCTTTGGCAGTAATTGAAACATCCGTTATTGCAACACTTACTGGAATTGGAATTAAAATATTTGGTGGAAGAAATCTTGCCCCAACACAACCTGAAGTAACTAAAACACCAACAAAAGTATCTTTACCTGTTACTCCTCAAGCACCAACCATGTCTAGTACCCCATCACTTATACCAACCGTATCAACAAGTAGGGAAAATATAAACAATTACGAGATACAAGAAGTTAGTGGGGTTAAGTTCTATTTTGATAAAACTGGATTACCTCTCAAGGTTATCATGTCTGATGGAACAGAAGAAATGTTTTCAAAGGAGAAAATGCTGGCACTTAGAAAGAAATCATTAGAAGAAGGCGTTGGAGATGTTGTAAAAATCTTCAGATCTTCAAAAGGAAGTCTTAAGCTTTCAGAATTGCCTAAACATACAGAATCGAGAGACCATCCTATTGTTGATAAATTACCAAATGACATATTGTCTGAGACCGATCTTTCAAAACGAGGAGTCACCATAGTTCAATCAACAAATGGCGTTAGTCTATATCTAAGAATAGACGCTTTTAGTACAGGTAATGTTCTCGAAGATTATCAACAAAATGGAAGAAATACACTTGCTATTGTACTTTGCCCTGGACCAATTGTTTGGAGTAAATTCATGAAAGACGAAAGATATTCTATGTATATCAAATATTTACAAGAACCCGAACAATCTCTTGAACAATTTAAGGCCGAACGAATACAAAATATCAAGTCAGGAATGATAGATACTGCAAAGACTATTAGTGAAATACAATCACAATTATTAACAACAAGAACTGAGACAGAACAATTAAAAGCAAAATTAAATGTATGTAGAAAACTACTCGAAATGGCAAGAGGAACTTTTCGTAAATATACAGATATATATACTGACCTTGATTGGAAATATGAACTATTAGGTGGAAGACATGCAGGTGGACTATATGTTGGAGGAGATAGTCCAGTAATTTTTGTTGCTGTGGGCAACGATGATTCAAACAGCACTCTAAATTTAGTCAAATTAAATGTTACTGCAGATGGTATCTTTCAAATTTCAGAGGAAATGGGTGTGGTTAGTGGAAATAATTTCGAGCCCCAAATAGAACAAACGTTTCCCAATCCTGATGATCTTTTCAATGGAAAATTAAATAGTTCAGATCCATATATAGTTGCTGCAAAGACTCCTAGTTTTGCGTTAATGCATGAAGCCTACCATGATCAAGAGTACCATAGAGGGCAAGACTATAGGAATGAAACTATTACAGATAAAAGTGCGTTGAACGAGACAAAAAGAAGATGGGAGATCTGGAAAAAATCTAGCTTTAAAGACAACACTAGCCAATCATTCGTCTTCGTAAATAGTAAAAATGAAATAATACTAAGTTAAGTATTTCCATCCTAAATTCCTGCATAGAGCTTACACTTCCCATTTTGGCACAAAAGTAATATATTAAATCTTATACACTTATATTTTAATCTAACTATATGAAAGGATTTAGTGGCAACATAGAACAAGCAACACTTGAGAACACAAACTTTAGAAAAGTTCTTTATACTGGAAAACATTCTCAATTAGTCCTAATGTGTTTGAAACCAAGTGAAGAAATTGGAATGGAAGTACATCAAGATAATGACCAGTTCTTCAGATTTGAAAAAGGTGAAGGAAAAGTAATAATAGATGGAAATGAATATGTAATTAATAGCGGAAGTGCAATAGTTGTACCAAGTGGAGCAAACCATAATGTAATTAATACATCAGCAACTTCTGAACTTAAACTATATACTATTTACTCCCCTGCTCACCATAAAGATGGAATAGTAAGAGCAACAAAAGAAGAGGCAAATGCAGATGGACCAGAGTTCGATGGTGTAACTACAGAGTAGTATTAAAACATCTTCTGCAATCTAGAAATATTTATCCAAGTAATTCTTCCATTACTTCTTTGTACCGTTATGTATAATATGTACACATATGGGACAGGTAATAATTAAAACGTACAGTATAAAGGCTAAGCCAGAAAGGATATGGAAATGTCTTTTTACTCCCTCTGAGATTTATCTATGGGGAGGTGGGAAAGCATATATTACTGACCAAGCTGGATCTAAATTTTCATATTGGGAAGGAGAAGCTTTTGGAAAAATATTTGAATTAGAGAAGAATAAAAAAGTTGTTCTTGAATATTTTGAGCTTGGATGGAAATCTCCATCAAAAGTAACAATAAAGCTATTTGAAAGTGGTTCAAGAACAAGTGTGACATTAGAACATGTCAGTTTCCCCCCAGAACTTAAAGATGAGCTTTCAGAAAACTGGGATAAATGGTATTTCTTTTCGATTAAAAAACATTTGGAAGAAGGAAAACTTGTTGAGAATATATAACATACAAACTCACAATAAGATCGTAAAAATTCACAATAATTATATTTAAATTATCGGAAGATTCATCATGGCAAAAGAAGAAATAAAACTATCCGAGGAAGCAAAATCTCTAAAACTTGGATTGTATAAACATTACAAGAATAATAATTATCAAGTTCTAGGAGTAGCTATTCATAATGAGAGCTTAGAAGAATTGGTAATATACAAAGCCCTATATGGAGAAGGATTAACATGGGTTAGGCCACTTAAAATGTTCCTTGAAACAGTTAATGTAGATGGAGTAACTAAACCAAGATTTACATTTATTAAACCTCTCTAATTATTTACAGATTGTTTCTTTAGTAAATCTCTAATCTCAGTAAGTAGTGCAATATCTTCTTTAGGAGAAGCTGGAAGCTCTTTCTTTTTAGGAAGTGCTTTGTTCATTGCCTTGATAATGAAGAAAAGAACCAACCCTATTACAATAAACTCAATTACAGATTGAACAAAGTTTCCATAAGTAATATTTGCACTTCCAACAGTTATTGCTAAAGTCTTAAAATCTATTCCTTTAAGAATAGCTCCAACAATTGGCATGAATAAATCATTTACCAAAGAAGCAACTATCTTTCCAAATGCTCCACCAATTATCACACCAACAGCAAGATCAAGAATATTTCCTCGCATCAGGAATTCTTTTAGTTCGTTAATTAGTTTCTTTGTATCCATATATAATTACTAAAATATTATTTAAAGTAAGCTGGTAATTCTAGTTTGGCGTTAGCAATTAATTCTTTGAATCTGGTCACAGTATTGTCATACTTTTTTGGGTGATCAATATCATCTTTATAATACGGAAACAATCCAATAGCGTTATAAATATGTATTGCATTTTCTACACTTCTAATTGAATCTTTCATATCTTCTTTCCCATACGCTTTTAAGAATATCTCTCTATATTTTTCAGCATCGCCTGATTCAGATTCGTGAATCCAATGCATCCAGTATGTCATAATTGAAAAATCATAAAGCCATATTTGTGAACTAAGTCCGTCTCCCCAATCAATTAGAACAGGTTCACTTTGAGAATTTAATCTACAGTTATTTGGAGAAACATCTCCATGTGTTAACACACCTGGAAGTCTTGACCAATTTTCAAGTTCACTTAAAACGTGGTTAGTAATAATTCTTTCATCTTCAGCTGTAAATATATTTAACGGTCTTGCCCATCCAAAAGAAATAGCTAATCTCTCTTTCATATATTCTACGTATGTTGGATACTCTGTTCCACCAACAAAGCCAAACATTGGAAATGTAATTGAATGAACTTGCTTCATAAGCCCACCTAATTTTTTATAGTATTCAGGATATTCAATTCCTCCTTCTTTTTCTCCTTTTTTAATTGCATCTTGAACATCAATTCCTTCTATGAAACTTGTTACCATAAATCCTGTTGGGAAAACTTCTGAAGATGGTTCAACCAAAAGAACATCCGCTGTTGGGATCCCCTTTTCAATAAGGCGAGTATTAATTATTTCAAATCCCTCTCTTATTGGTTCATCTTTATTTCTAAATATTTTCAATATTAAAGGCAAATCATTTTCTCTATCTATCCTATATACTCTGTCATACTCCCCATTAGTAAGTCTTGTAAGACTATTTATCTGACCCAAACCTTTCTTTTCAAATACTTTCGTTAGCTCTTGCCTTTCCGTTTGTTCTCTCTCAGGAGTAATTAATTCCATATTAATATAGTTCAAATTTAGCTAGTAACTTCTTGTTACCCTCTATTTGGTATTTTAGAAGTTCAGAGTATAGACCTTCTCTTTGAGATAGTTCCTTTGAACTACCTTGGTCTTGTATCTTTCCATCTTCAAATACAATTATTCTATCTACATTTTGAATAGTAGAAAATCTATGAGCAATAATAATTGTAAGTCTACCTTCCATAAGTTTCTCTAGTGCTTCTTGTACTTCATATTCAGATTTTGCATCAAGACTACTTGTTGCCTCGTCGAGAATTAAGATTGGAGCATCTTTAACAATAGCTCTAGCTATTTGTATTCTTTGTTTTTGTCCACCAGATAGTCTTACTCCTCTTTCACCTACTTCACTTTGAATACCATTTGGAAGTTTCATTACAAAGTCATAAGCATTAGCTACTTTAAGTGCTTCAATAACTTTCTTTTCTAACTCCTCTTTAGAGATATCCCCCATATATCCATAAGCAACATTTTCAAAAATACTTGAGGAGAATAACTCGTTCTCTTGGAATACCAATGCAATATTCTGTCGAATAAAGTCATGAGAAATATCTGTATAACTTTTCCCCCCAATTAAGATATCTCCCTTTGTTACTTCATAGAACTTGAGAATTAAGTTAATAATAGTAGATTTACCTGCTCCACTATGACCAACTAGTGCAACCTTCTCATGTTTTTCAATCTTGAAGTTAATATCCTTAAGTACCATCTCAGAAGATGCATACTTAAAACTCACATCCTTAAATTCAATATTTGGAGTAACAAGTTTAGGTTCTTGTTTACCATTCTCAAAAAATTCTTTAGATTTAAGATCAATAAGTTCAAAGTATTCTTTTGAACCTGTTTCACCCATTTGAATTTGTCCTAGAATAAATGACATTCCAAATAGTGGGTATCTTGCTTGTGCAACTAGCTGGATAAGAAGAACCATAGTTCCTAAAGTAAATCCTCCATTAAATGCAGTAACAAATATTATTACATTAATTACTAGAAGAATTATTTCTAAACTTAAATTTCTGACGTAGTCAAAAATGTGGAAAGTATCACTTTGTTTGGCATATATTGCATTAATATCACTTAGGTTATTTGAAACTGTCTCGTATTCTCTCTTTTCTCCCATAAAACTTTTAACAAGTTTCATGTTTAAGATAACTTCTTGTATTCTTCCTCTATTCTTATCCTCAATTTTGTTCTTAAGCAGTTCCTTCTCTCCCCACTTCTTTGAAGAGTAGTAACTTAAACTTAAATATATTGGGAAAAGTATTAATGTGAATGCTGAAATAGGAACATTGTAAACAGCAAGAAGGATAATTATGAATATACTTTGAAGAAGAGATGGGAATATGAAGTTTGTTGCTGTATTCATAAATCCCTGAATAGAACTAATTCCCCTATTCAACTGATTGATTATCTTTCCAGAAACTTCTGTATCAAAATATTCTTGTGGAAGTGTTAAAACTTTATGATAGAACTTCTCTGTTAAATACTTTCTGAGCTTTCCAGCAAAGTGGTCACCTAGTCTATCTGATGTAGCACTAACTGCAATACTTGAAACTCCTGCAACAAATGCAAGCACAAGGTAAAGTATTAATTTTTGCATACTTCCATTTCCCCCTGTAACACTTTCTTGAACTTGATCAACGATATTCTTGCTTAGTAGTGGTGCAATTAAGTTAGTAATAGCGTTCAAGAATATGAACACTACCATTGTTGCTATTATTGGATAAAGTGGCTTAGATATTTTGAGAATTTTAAAGATGTTTTTCATAGTACATATATTTTAACACCTAAAAACACATTTCGGAGATATTTTCATACTTAATCCCTGGCGGTGATATAATTCACACATGCAGTCACTTTCAGCACTTCTCAAAAACAGAAGAGAAGATCTAAACTATTCATTAGAAACAGTATCAGATCAAACTAAAATCCGAATAGAATATTTAGATGCTTTAGAGGAAGGAAGATATGAAGAATTTCCTTCAGAAGTATACTTAAAGGGTTTCCTTAAAACTTATGCAAAGTTTCTTAATTTAGATAACTCCTTAGTTCAAGCCCTATACAGAAGAGAACAATCTGTAAGACAGAAGAAGAAGCCAATAGAGTCAATTTCTAAACAATTTAGAGAGCCAAGAGTAATTATCACAAGAAAGAGATTGGCGATAATATTGATAGCTCTCATTCTTGTAGCTGTTGGAATATTTTTACTAACTCAATTTACTAAACTTACAAAATCTCCAGATCTTTCGCTAACAGAACCTGTTATTGCTAACCAAAATGACAAAGAAGTAGTATTTAGTACTTCAAGTGAAACATTGAACATTGTAGGTAAGGCAGAGGTTGGAAGTACGGTAACAATTAACGGTCAGAAGGTTATATTAAACCAACTTAATGAATTCAGAATTGATTCTTACAAAATAGATAAAGAGAAAATGGTCATGGTGGTAAGGTCAGAAAACCAGTTTGGAAAAGCGTCTGAGATAATTCTAAATATTTTTAAAAAAGCATCAGATACAACTGCTACAGTTCCACTAGCTAGTCAGGGAATAAGGAATATATGGGTTAGATTAGAAGCCCTTGAGGATGTTAATATAAAGCTAACAGTAGATGGAAATGTAGTTGTTAATAGGAACGTAACAAAAGGGACCATATTCGATGAAGGTGCAAGACCTGACCTTTCACTACAAGCCCTAAATAAAGTAGAACTAACTATAGCAAATGGAATGAAAGTTAATCTCCAACTAAATGGAATTAGATATATTCCAAATGACGGTATAACTTCTTGGGAACTTATTAACGGGAAAATAGAACAACACTAATGTCAGACATTGAAGAAATAAAACAAAAACTTAACATCGTGGATGTTGTTAGGGAGTACATTCCTAATCTTAAAAAATCTGGAAGAAACTGGTCCTCTCTATCCCCTTTTCGAAATGAAAAAACTCCATCTTTCATGGTAAATGAAGAATTAGGAATATGGAAAGATTTTGGTGGAGATAAATCTGGGGATGTTGTTACATTTGTGATGGAGATGGAAAATGTTGAATTCAGAAGAGCTTTAGAAATATGTGCAAACAAAGCTGGAATTGAACTTAAGGGAGGATACCAAAAAGATACAAAGAAGGAAGAATTTAAAAAGAAACTCTTAGCTATGAATAGTATATCTGCAGAGACTTTCTTCTTTATTGCAACAAAACATGCACTTGGAGTTAAGGCAAGAGAATATATAAAGAAAAGAAATTTTACAGATGAAACGGTTAAGAAATACAAAATTGGATATGCTCCATACAACTTAAGACTTCAAAATATTCTTAAAGCTAAACTTAACATAGATCCTAATGACAAAGAGCTCTTAATTTCATCTGGACTATTCGTCGAAAGGTATGATGGAATAAGGGACAAGTTTCAAGATAGATTAATGTTTCCGATTAGGAATACTAATGGAGATCTTGTTGGTTTTAGTGGAAGAATAATAGACAAAACAGATGCAAGACCAAAGTATATAAACTCTCCAGAAACTCTTGTATACAAGAAATCTGAAATGGTTTTCAATCTCTATGAAGCAAAATCTTCCATTAAAAAGAATGACTTTGTAATTCTTACTGAAGGACAAATTGACTGCATAATATCTTCGCAAGCTGGAGTAGAAAATATAGTGGCTCCTCTTGGAACTGCACTTACTATTGATCAGCTAAAAATATTAAAAAGATATACTGAAAATATTTGTCTTTGTTTTAATAATGATTCAGCAGGATTTAAAGCAATAGAGCGAGCCTTTGCTCTTTGTACTTCAATTGAACTCAACTGTAAAGTAATTGAACTTCCAGAAAAAGAGAAAGATATAAAGATAAAGGATATAGACGAACTTATTACAGTTAACAAAAGTGCATGGGAAACTGCATCAAAGAAACATAACAACTTCATAGAGTACCTGATGAGAAGACTTCTTAGAGATTATGATCTTTCTAATCCAGAACATAAAAAGAAGTTTGTTAACTATATATTAGGATATATAGGATTCATAAAAGATACTATTGAGAAGCAAGCATATATACAAAAGCTTTCAGTAATATCCGAAATATCAGAAGAAATCCTAGATGAGAAGCTTTCGACAATAATTGCGAATAGAAGTAATGCCAGATTACATCCATATGGACAGTCTACATTTGCAGAAAGAACTTTAGCAAAAAATGAGATGGATAGACAAAATACAAAGTCTACATATGTAAATACTGAATTAGATACAGAACTATCTGAAGAGAAACAAAAAAGAATCACAGTAAACAAAAAGTTTAACTATTTCTTAGCACTTCTAATTAACTTCCCAGAGTTTCTAGAAAAGAATATTATCCCTAAAGACTTTACGGAACTTGAATTTGTAGATAAATCTATTGAGTTACTAAATGAATATGCTAAGGAGAAAAAAAACAAAATAGATGATACTGAATTCTTTGAATATTGCATTAAGAAAGATCCTAAACTTGAGGAATACTTAAGTGAAGTACTTCTATATGAAGTTTCAACAGAAAAGGAAGGTGAAAGAGATTTAAATATACTATTCAAAGAGTACGCAAGAGATTACAAAAAGCGAAAGCTTAATTCCATAAAAAGCAGACTAGAAAAAGAATCTGCTATAACCAGATCAGATGAAATAACAGATAAGGATTTGGAAGATACTGAAAATGAAATACTTAAGTGGATAAAGTAATACAAGTATATTTCAATTTTCTTTTGAATTACCACCTATTGTTGTAGAATATATGAAGAATTAATTATTATCTTATTAATCATGGGAATAGCAGCAATAGTACTAGTAGTGGTTATCGTAATTGTAGTAATAATGGCAGTTGGGATATATAACTCACTTGCATCTCTAAGAGTTAATAGAGATCAGGCTTTCTCAGATATCGATGTACAAATGAAGCAAAGATACGACTTAGTTCCTAACCTAGTAAATACAGTAAAAGGATACGCTACACATGAGAAAGAGTTATTAGAAAATGTTACAAAAGCAAGATCTATGGCTATGGGTGCAGGAAGCATAGATGAGAAAGTAGCAGCTGAGAATCAATTTAGCTCAACACTTAAGACACTATTTGCTGTAAGTGAGAACTATCCTGATCTTAAAGCTAACCAGAATTTCTTACAATTACAATCTGAGTTATCTGACATAGAGAATAAGATATCTGCAGCTAGAAGATTCTTCAATAATGCTACAAAAGAATACAATGCATCACTTGTTGTATTTCCAAATAATATTCTTGCAGGAATGTTTGGATTCAAAGTAGCAACATACTTTGATCTTGGAGAAGAAAAGGAAGCAGTAAGTAAGCCCGTAGAAGTTAAATTCTAGTATCTCTATTAGAAAACTCAAGAATAAATTATGAAAGTTGTAGGTCTTCAAACACAAATTTGGGATAACAACATTAAATCTGTACTTCTTTTAATATTGTTTCCCATATTAATCGCCATACTTATTTGTATGCTAGCTTTCATTTTTGTAGCTGGTTCTAATACGAAAGATGTTATGGGAGATACTGTTACTTGGAGCATAATCGGGATACTCTTCTCTGTTCCACTAATTCTAATCTGGTTCCTTATTGCCTACGCTTTTAATAAGGGAATTATTAATTTAATGACTGGAGCGAAAGGTGTTACAAGAACTGAAAATCCAACAATATATAACATTGTTGAAAATTTATGTATTTCAAGAGGACTTCCTGTTCCAAGTATTCAAATAATTGAAGATAATTCTATGAATGCATTTGCTTCAGGACTCACTCCTCAAAGTGCTTCTATTACTTTTACAAGAGGACTTCTTAATAGATTAACACCTGAAGAAATTGAAGCTGTTACCGGACATGAACTAACACATATAATGAATCAGGATATTAAGCTTATGGTAGTTTCAATAATATTTGTTGGTATTATTCAGACAATAGCAGATTTTATTTTAAGAGTTAGGGTAGGAAGAAGCAGTAACGATAGAAACAGCGGAGATCTTGGACTTGTAATCCTTCTTGTTAAAGTAGTCGCTTTCATAATTGGATTCTTCTTCAGTATTGCAATCCAATTTGCAATCTCAAGAAAGAGAGAGTTCTTAGCAGATGCAGGTTCAGTCGAACTCACCAAAACATCTGCAAACTTAATATCTGCTCTTAAGAAAATAGATTCGGATCCATTTGTAGAAGCAGTTCAAAATAGAAATATTGCTCAAATGTTCATAGATAATCCTCTCGGAGGAGTTGATGAAAATGGGGAAAGAAAAATTGGATTCTTTGATAAATTATTCATGACACATCCACCAATGGATGAGAGAATAAAAGCCCTCGAAATGATAGGTTAAATCTTTGCCTCAGGATCTCGATCTAATTCTGAAGGAATAACAAATTCCCCTTTTATATATTTGAAGTATGCAGCTGTTGCTATCATGGCAGCATTATCCATATATAGCCTACTATTAATTGGAAAGTATACTTTAGCATTATGTTTTTTCAAAGTCTCTCTTAACACCTTTCTAACTTTGGGATTGGATATAACTCCACCACCTGCAAATATAGTTTTTACATCATACTTTTCAAGAACTTTATCCAACTTATTCGAAAGATGTCCAAATGAAACCTTTTCGAAAGATGATGCAAGATCATAGATCTCTTCTTTTGTTAGTTCTCTTTTAACATCAAATTTACCTTTGTTATTTACATTATTCATTTGTGACGGCTGATACATTTCCCCTTTTAATTCCTTGGATTTAAACATCACTGCAGTTTTAATTCCAGAAAAGCTCATGTTGAAAGAAGAGTCTCTTCTCATAGGGATAGTGAAATTAAATGTAGGTTTACCTTTATCTGCAAATTCACTAAGTGTCTTTCCTCCTGGATATCCAAGTCCTAATATTCTTGCTACTTTGTCATAGGCTTCACCCATAGCATCATCAAGTGTTTGACCAATAACTTCATACTTCCCTATTTCCTTTGCCATCACAAACTCTGTATGTCCACCTGAAACTAATACACCAAGGATTGGAAATTTTATGGCATTAAATTCTTCATTAGTAAAATTACCCTGAGACTTTGAATTCCTAGCAAGAGATGCTAGAAAGTGTCCTCCCATATGATTAACTCTTATAAGGGGAATATCCAATTCACTAGAGATTTTTTTGGCTTTCTCAACTCCAATTTCAAGAGCTATTGCAAGCCCTGGACCATATGTAACTGCAATAGAATCTAAATCTTTTAAATCAATCTTTCTTTTAAGAGTAATTCCTGCTCTTTTTAAGGCTTCGTTAATTACGGGATCTATTTGTTCTTCATGTGCTCTTTTAGCAATTAATGGAACAACTCCCCCATATTTCTTATGTAATTCTATTTGTGAGGATATTACATTACTGAGAATATCTAACCCATACAGAACAGATGCAGATGTCTCATCACATGATGTATCTATAGCTAGAATTAAGGGTTTTGCTTTCAAATCTCTTGTCATTATATTCTTGTAATTGTAATTTTTCTTTTTGTTTCACCCAGATACTCTATATCTACGCCTATAACAATAACTGGATTTGAATCTAATACACCTATTTGATCTTTCTTTACATACTTTTCCCTAATTTTCTCACTTACACCTCCTGCCCATTCAATCGCTACAATATTTCCAGCTACTAGATAGTCCTCTACTTTGAGTTTCTCAAATTCTTCTTCACTTTCTATTCTCCAAGCATCTATGTGAATTAGTTTTCCAGTTTCTAATGAATATTCTTTAATAAGATTAAATGTAGGAGATCTGACAATGCCCTTAACACTTAAGTCTTCAGCTAGGGCTTTAACAAATACAGTTTTGCCTGCTCCCATCTCTGCATTAAATAGGATCAGGAGACACTTTGAATTAAGTATACTTTTAAATCTTTCTGTAAATTCTTTTGATATTTTTCTTGTATCTTCTTCCCCTTCTGAAATATTCTCAGATAATAGACTTGAGAAAGTTACGCTCCCCTCTCTAATAGTCTTCATTTCGTCTCTAGTGGTGTCTACAACAGATGAAGGAGGATTATGTGGTAATTCACCCGCATCTATTACCAAGTCTATTAATTCCTTTTGTTTAGAGGGAAGATCTTCTAACAATTCATCTATGTTATATGGAGTTTTCCCTCCACTAACATTAGCACTAGTTGCAGTTATTGGTTTTCCAAACGAATTAATTACATCTAACATAATCTTGTAATTAGGGATTCTTACACCAAGTGTTCCATTCTCACTTGCTAAGCCTTTAGCTACAAGACTTTCTCCTTTTAGTTTGGAGATAACAGTAACAGGACCTGGTAAAAAGTTCTTATATATATTATTGGCGATATCATTTAACTCTACATACTTTTCAGCCATTTCTTTACTTGATACAGCAATAGAAATAGCTTTACCTTCTGGTCTTCTTTTATATTCAAGTAATTTCTTTACAGCCATCTCATTAGTTGCATCCACTCCTACTCCATAGCATGTTTCTGTGGGATAGATGATAAGACCACCAGAAGTAAGTATTTTCGAAACAATTTCTATTATATTATTATCTGTTATATGTACCTTTTGCATAGGTACATTATACCCTTAAATAGGCTTATTGGGCTATGGGATTAATTAAATTGAGGATTATCTTGAAAGATGCCAGTAGCCAGTTTTGACTCCTTTAGTACAGTCATCTTTGTTCTCACAGACGATTGCATAATGAGCTGGGCCATTCTTATTACAGTAATAGTAAGCAGTAGGATTGAATTTCCATATTGCACAACTACTTTCATCTCCATATGTTAGCCAACCATCTGTTGCTGCGTACACACCTTTTTCACCAAGTCCAATAACATCTATTGCCGTATGTGCAGAGGAGAATCCTCTTGAAAGAGTTAGTGGTGTTTTCATTGGCCAATTCATCTTAGGAGAAGCACTACTGCACCCAGAAAATGCACCAGCTGGAAGTAAAGTACATGGGTTAATAGATATTCCAGAGTTATATGTTGCAAAGAAATGGAGATGAGGACCTGTACAGTATCCAGTACAGCCCATGGTTCCAATATAGTCGCCCTTTTTAACCTTTACTCCACTTATGAGTTGTTTATACTGAGAGAAAAGTGTTTGCTGTATCGCGTATGCCTGATCTTCTAACTTCTTTTGTTCAGAAGAAAGACTATCATAAAGACTCTGTTGGAAGCCAACTGTATTACTTAAACTTGCAAGTTTAGTTTGTTGTTCGGATCTTTGTAATGCTAGTGCATTTTTATCTTTTTCTAGTTCAGCTTTTTCAGCGAGTACAGAATCTGTAAGTGTTTGAACTTCTGCTTTTTTAGATTCAAAATCAGTTTTTTGTTTATTATAATTTCCTCTATCTACATTCAAAGATACCAATACTTCCTCATCTTTTCCTCTTAGTAGCCTTTGGTATTTAAGCTTAGCTAAGAAATCCTGTGCACTTGTTGCATTAAGAATAATATCTAGTGTAGATTGAGATATAGATACCTTGTATATATTTTGAAGTCTCTTATCTGCTATTTGCTTCTTCTGATTTATAGCAACATCCAAATTATCTAGTGTCTTTCGAAGTACCACTATCTGATCCTCTAAAATTGCTATCTCATTTTGCTTTTGTTCAATAATTGTTTCCTTTTCATCTATTACCAATTGCTGTTGATCGATTTCTAAGTTTAATATTCTTATCTGACTTTCAGTTGAACTCTTTTGTGTTTTTGCATCGTTCAGCTTTTTAGTTGTATCTGACTTATTCTTCGCAATTTCATCTAATCTTTTTTGAATATCATCCCTTTGCTGTTGTAGTTCACCAAGAGTAGCAGCATTGGCATCTTTTACGATCTGTATATTCGATATAGATAAATACAAAGGAAAAGCAAAGGCTAGGTATATGCTAAAGAAAAACACGGCAACTTTTATTAGTTTTTGTTTTGCACTCTTAGAATTCATATTATAAAGAAAAATCCTATCTAATATATTTTCTAACAGCAATGAAGTTTGCAATACTTCCAATAAGTGCACCAAGTCCAAGCTCACCTACTACAAATGCAGCAATATATTTGAGAGACAATGTTGGCCACTGAACTTCTGCAAATAGAGCAACGAATGACTTAATAGTTGGAGAATAGTTATATGCTGAAACAAGTATCGCTACAATAATTATTGTTAATATTGCAGAAAGAAGTCCTGAGAAGATTCCAAGTAGTGCTCCTTCAAATACAAATGGCAATCTAATATTCCCCTTATCTGCACCTACTAATTCCATGACCTTAATCTCTTCTTTTCTTGTTTGAATACTTAGCTGAACAGAAATGAAATTAAGAAGAACTAAAACAACAAAGAATATTATTACAAAGGCAATAACCAGAATACGAATTATTGTAAGTAGATCATTAAGTCTATTAGCGATTGTGAATTCTGAAGATATATCCTCAATAATACTATTGTTGAGTTTTTCAGTCTCGATTTGTTGAGTTAAATCTCTCAAAAACTCAATCTTTTGTGGTTTAATATTGATTCTTGCATTGATCTGACCAGCAAGATCCGGTGTAACAGAAGAGGTATATATAGGTTGTCCTTTAAATAACTCTAAAAAGTCATTTGCACTGTCTGCTTCAGAGAAGTACTTAACCTCAGATGTTTTATTCGTATCTTCTACCTTCTTTTTAAAAGAAAGTATCTGATCTTCAGAGGTTCCTATTTGAAACCAGACAGTTATATTAGGTCTTGTCTCTAGGTAGTTAGCAATTCTATATACAGCATAGTAAGAGAAAGCTAAGAAGTTTGTGATACAAAAAAAGACAACGAGAGTAAGAATGGTAGCTGTGGAAATAAACTTTTGTCTCCCAGTATTTAAGAATGCACTTTTTAGCGCTCTTTTTATAGATAACATCATGGATTGTAAGAATAATATTTATCTGCTCTTAAGAGCTTTTTTAATTTTCTCGTAACCTTTTACGCCAACACCATCTAGATTAGATAGTTCATCGGCAGTTGCTAACAGAAGTTTTTCAATGGAATCGTAACCCTCTTCTAAAAGAATATCTTTAGTTTTAAGTGGAATGTCCAAAAGGTTAATATCACTAGACTCTGACTTTTTAAATCTTGGTTTTACAGACACCTTTATCTTACTCTTTGGAAGTTCTGGCATAGGTTTAGGTGTCTCTACCTTAGGAGTTTCTTCTGGTTTTACTTTTTCAGGAATCTTAGTCTCCACTTTAGATTTAGAAAAGAATCTTTTAAAAATTGGTACTGGTTGAATCTTCTCTTCTTGAACCAGAGGTTTATTTTCAATCTTCTCTTCAACTTTTACTTCAAAATCCTTTCTTTCAATTTGAATTTCTTCGTCAACTTTAACTGCGTTCTTCTTCTCTTCTTCAATAAATTCTTCTATTTCCTTTTTATCTATTTTAGGTTCAGAAACATCTTCTTCTTTAGTTGCAGTATCTTTATCAAACCATTCTTTCCATTTCTTAGTCTTACCTTTAGATAACTCTATATTTGGCTCTACTGGAGCAGTTTCAGTAACTTCAGTATTTGTACTTTTATCTACGAGTGTATGCCCACCACTTCTATTTTCAATATCCATCTTAACTTCTTTTTGTTCCATTGTGATCGATGTCACATATTGATCCGATGTTCCTTCAGAAGACATCTTCCCATTTTTGATCTCAAGCACTCTTTTGTTCATTGCCTTAACAATTTGTACCTCATGTGTTGCCATTATTACAGTTGTTCCCTTTTCATTAATCTTCTTAAGAATATCTACAACTTCCCATGTTGCTACAGGATCTAGATTTCCTGTTGGTTCATCTGCTAATAGGATTAGTGGACCATTTGCCATAGCTCTAGCAATAGAGACCTTTTGTTTTTCTCCTCCAGATAGTTGATCAGGAAAAGCTTCCTTTCTATCTTTAAGGTTAACTAGTTCGAGAAGATCATTTACTGTAGTTTCAATTTCTTTATCATGTTTGCCCATAAGCTCTAAGGCAAAGGCAATATTCTCGTATACATTCTTATTAGGAATGAGTTTGTAATCTTGAAACACAACACCTATCTGTCGTCTTAATTCAGACAAAAGAGATCTTTTAAGCTTAGTTATTTCATATTCATCAATAAAGATCCTACCTCTAGTAACCTCCTCTTCCTTTATAATAAGCCTAAATGCAGTAGTTTTACCACAACCAGATGGGCCAACTAGAAAAACGAACTCTCCAGTTTGGATTTCGAAGGATACATCATCCAATACTACCTTATCCCCATATTTTTTGGTTACATCTTCGAATTTAAGCATATGTTTGTACCATATACTCTACTAGAAATTAGACAAGATGGAAACCCCAACTGAAAAGAATAAACAATCTTGTTAATTGGAGTAAAACTTAACTAAGAAATAATTAGAAAGCAAAGAGATTCTTAAGACTTTGAAGAATTAAATCAGAAGCATTAGAAGATCCACTTAGGGTTATCGATACCATATTAGATGAACTTCCAGGATTATTAGCCTTATCTTTAGAGATTGCTCTAAAGTGATAAACCTTAGATGGTTCAAGACCAGATATTACCACCATATGATTCATTGTCAGGTTGAAATCTGTTATGGATTTAATTGGATAGATATCTGAATATCCTTCTCCATACTCTACTGCCGAAGTTCCTGGTTCATCTGTATTCCAAGTAATTACTACTTGAGACTTCGAAGGATTAGATGAATTTAATGTACTTGGAACATTCTCAATAACCATATCTGTAATGGTTGGAGGTCTTGTATCTGTTGCTGTGGTGAATTGAATTTGATCACTCTTAGCTTCATTGCCGATTCTATCTCTTCCTTTTACTACTAATATATATGATTTATCTGGAGATAAGCTTCCTAGAGTCATCTTGTGTTCCCCACTTACTAAACTTAAATTAACATTATCTTTTAAATTACCAGTATTTCCAACTGGATAGTAACTAAGTATGGAAGATGTTTCAGTATTACTCTTCCATGTAACTACAAGAGTAGTATCTGCTGTGTTTTTTATTTGTTGTATTTTTACATCACTTATCTTTGGTTTAGGAAGAGTTTTAAAATCCAGTATTGTTCCTTCATACTCTACTCCTTCACTATCTACGGGATTCACCCGATAGTAATACTTTGATCCATCTTCCAAACCTTCTAAATTAATTGAATAAGATGTTTCGTTCAAAGATGTACTTAACTCTTTCATTCCACCAAATGCAGTAGTTTTTCCATAGTAAACTTTAATACTCGAAGCTTTTGTGGATGTTAGATCTATTCTTGCACTATCTACATTTACATACTTTGCTAAAACATTCTTAATTGTTGGTGCACTATCTGTAGTGAAAGATAATTCACTAGACTCTCCTGTATTTCCATCTTCATCCGTCCATTTTGCTTTATAGAAATATGTAGTAGATGGAGTTAAGTTAATAAGTTCAACAGAATGTTTAGTAACCTGATCTGAGAATGATCTCTCTCCTTTAAAATACTCTCCTGGTTTTAATCCAAACATAATCTTACTATCTGACTTTCTATCTGTTGTCCAATTAATAGTAGCTCTCTTAGTAGTTATTCCACTTACTGTTGGATCTGAGGTTAACAAAGATGCTTCTGTGTAAGATCCTTTTGGTAGAAGTGAAACTATACTTGAATATG
>JBAXRR010000019.1:0-19688 GCA_037131125.1 bacterium | reverse complement strand
ATTTAACTCTTTTACATTATGCACCAATTCGCAATATCTATACCAACTTATTCAGCATATTATGAAGGATTGGAAAGCTATCCCGGAAGACGAAATTATTGAAAAAACAATCAAAAATCTTAGCGAAAGAGGGTTTACTTCAGAGGTTGTGAATTCACAAAAAGATGCTCTAAATAGGCTCTTAACATTGATTCCAGAAGGCGGAGAAGTCATGACTGGTTCTTCTACTACATTGGTTCAAATTGGTTTTTTAGATTTTCTTAACTCAAAAGAAAATAAATTTAACAATCTTGCTAAGAACATTTGGGCGGAAAATGATAATGAGAAGAGAACTGTTTTAAGAAGAAAGTCAGAGTCAGCTGACTATTTTGTAGCGAGCGTTAATGCTATAACAGAAGAAGGTCAACTAGTTGCAGTGGACTTATCTGGAAGTAGGGTTGGAGCGTTTCCATTTGCAGCTGGACATTTAATTCTTGTTGTTAGTGCTTCGAAAATCACAAAAGATCTAAATACAGCAATGGAAAGAATAAAGGAATATGTTTTTCCACTCGAAAATGATAGAGCTCAAAAATCTTATCATATGGACTCTGGGTTTGGAAAATGGGTTATTATGGAAAAAGAGATTCAACCAGGAAGAGTTAACGTAATAATTGTGAAAGAGAATCTAGGATTTTAAGTCGGTAAACATAATTATTGTAAACGATAGTGAGATTCTGTTAAATTGGTAAAGTTTTATTGATACTTTCCTATCATTTTTGCGTTACACTTGTGATTAGTCTTGATTCGTTTAGACATAATGAAATCTAAGCTTGTATTATTATTTTTACTTTTTGTTCCAGTAGGACTTTCTCTTTTTCTGTTTACCTTTTTTAGCTATAAATCTCAGCCACTGTTATTTAAGCCTATTACAGATAAAGTTACACAACATAGTGGGAAAAATAGTCTTGATTTAACTACGACTGAGATCATATATCCAGCTGACTATAACTCCGAAGATACACCTGAATCTCAAACCTCTTCAACTACAACCGTTCAAGTACAAAAAACAGTTAATGTAACTACTAGTAAAGATGTAGCTGATAGGTCAATAAAATATAGTATTCCTACCTTAATGTATCATCACATTAACCCAATAACGGTTAATGACAAGAAAGATAAATTGCTTGCAGGATTATCTGTAAGTCCAGATAAATTTGAACAAGATCTTAAAGATATTCAAAATAACGGATACGAAACAATATATCCATATGAGGTAGAAGAGAAACTTCAAAACAACATTAAGCAAGAAAAGAAATATGCAATGATAACGATAGATGATGGTTATGAAGATATATATAAGTATGCTCTTCCTTTGCTTCTTAAGTACAAGATGAAGGCAACGTTTTATGTAATGCCTAACTTTGTAGCAAGAAAGGATACAAATAGGACAGATATGGGAGGGGATTATGCAAATTGGGATGAAATAATTGCGATGAAAAACTCAGGAGTAATTAATATTGGATCTCATACAATGGATCACGATGAACTTACTAATCTTAAATACAAAGACAAGGAATTGAGACACCAGATATTTGATAGTAAAAAGGTACTTGAAGAAAAACTGGGAATAATAATCAAAGATTTTTGTTATCCTTATGGGAAATATAACGAAGGAACAATTAAACTTGTTAAGGAAGCAGGTTATTTAACTGCAACTAAGATTGAGGCAATAAAGGAAGTGAGTTTAAATAAGATTTATGAAATGCCAAGATATCATGCTTCAAATGTAACTCCTTTTAGAAACTTCTTAAAATGACAGATAGAAGTATTCGAACTAATGATGTATTTTTATCTGTTGTAATCCCTGCATATAACGAAGAAAAGTACATAGAAGGAACTATTCTTAATATTAAAAAAGTTCTTAATGATCTCAATATAAAATTTGAGATTACTGTTGTTAACAATAATTCAACAGATAATACAGATTCTATTGCAAGAAAACTTGAAGTGAACGTTATCTTTCAAGGTGAAAGGAATATTTCAAAAACAAGAAATTTAGGTGCAACGAATTCAAAAGGAAATTATCTTTTGTTTGTAGATGCAGATACAAAAATAACACCTGAAATAATTAGCATCTCCCTTGAAAAACTTTCAAAAAACAAATTGAAAGCTGTAAGTACAATTACCACTTTTGATAAATACCCCTCAATCCAAAGCTATGGAGTATGGATATATAATTTTGCTTCAAGAGTATTTAAACTTGGTATAGGCCAGTACATTTTAATTCACAAAGAAGCATTTTTATCTCTAAAAGGATTTGATGAATCCTTTTTTGCATTTGAAGAAATAGAGTTTTTTAAAAGATTAAAGAAGAGATTTGGTAATGAAAGTTTTGAAGTGTTATCTATTCCTGTTAAGACATCTGGAAGAAAGTTTGAAAAGGGAGGGAAGGATCCTTTAAAGTTTGCAAGCTTACTTCTTTATTCTTTTGTAGATATCTCAATTGGAAAGGATAAGTCTAAATTAGACTATTGGTATAGCGATAAGAGTGAGGAGAATGAATATTCATATAAAAAATATATTTTGTTATTAGTTTGGATTATGTTTTTTGCTGGTAATCTTTTGTTACTTGGTAACTCTGAATTGTTAACATATTCTTCTTTTGCAACTCCGATAATCTTTATTCTTTTACTTTTGTTAATTGTAGATAACAAAATAAATCTTAAAATATTTACAGTTGTGTCACTGTTAACTTTGGTTATTGAGATAATAGGAAGTAAGATAGGAATACCTTTTGGTTCTTATATATATTCACGAAATTATGGAGCAATTGGAGTATTCAATGTTCCAATATTTATAGTTATAGCCTGGTACCTACTTATCTCTTCTATTTCAACAATATTTAAGAATAGGATAACTGCTGCAATTGTAATAGTAATTTTTGACATATTTCTTGAGATCTTCGCGTCTAAAATTGGTATTTGGTCATGGCAGAGTAGTACATTATTACCAATATTAGTTGCACCTATATTAAACTACTTATCTTGGGGAGTTATTACATATCTTTTGTATCCGCTAATTAAAAGACAAAAACTGTCATATTTTTATTCAGCTAGTGTATTGGTATTAATACTTTCGTATATTTCATCCTCATTAATTATATTGGGTTCAAGGATAGGGTATGTAGTATATATAATTGTCCTAGTTCTGGTTATTGTTTCGTTCCTTAATTTCTTTCGACAAATTAGTTCTCCTCAACTTAAATCCATATAAATTTCTTGACAAATACGATACCTCGTACTACTATGTATCGTAACTCAATGTATTTATTATTTTATTAACATGAACATATCCAAAGAGCTTCTTAAAGGTACCACGAAAATAATGGTACTAAGTGTTATTGGTGACAATGAACTTTATGGTTATCAAATAATTAAACTTCTTAAGGAAAGATCTGCGAATGTTTTAAAGATGGGAGAAGGAACTATTTATCCAATTCTACATTTTCTTGAATCTGAAAAATATCTCTCTTCAAGATGGGAGAAAATGGATAACGGTATGAAAAGAAAATATTACTCCTTAACTGAAAGAGGAAAGAAACTTTTGAAAGAGTCACTTAATGAATGGAAAGATTTTACTAATGTAGTTAATACAACTCTTTTTAATAGTTAATCATGGAACAAAAAGAATTTATTAAATCATTTGTTGAAAAGTCTTCTTTGTCGGAGAAAGATTCCAAACTTTTATTCATGGAGATGGAATCTGATTTAGATTCAAAAGAGAAGGATTTAATTCTTAATGGAGAAACTAATATTATGGAAAGAATAGAAAAAGATTTTGGTGATGTGAATCCAATTTCAGAGCAGATGTTCATGGCTCATCATAGATATATCAATATCCCAATACTTGGTCCACTCCTATACTTCAAAGCTTTTCGATGGGCATTGTTGTTATCTCTCCTTATTCCATTTGGATACTTGGTTGTTGTTTTTTTCAAATCTCTAATAAATAACGAAGATATACTAAATATGGGAAACTTTTTTCCTGAGGGAATCATCTTTTCATTAATATATATATTTGTTGGAATACTTTACCTTTACAAGAAGATTAGTTTAAAACAGGTAGTATTAAATTCTGTGATATTTCTTTTAATGATATTATTGTTTCTCTACTTTTCTTCAGTTTTTGTCGAAGAAAATGCAATCGGTTTTTTAACGTCCCCGAGTACAAGCGCTTTAATTCAAAGTCTCTTTCAAGCTCCTATATTATGGATCATTTTTTCCCAGATCTTCTTGTTTGCTTTTACTTTAATATTTAAAAAGGTGCTCAAAAAATGAGAAAAATAGTATTCAAAAGATTTTTCATCCAACTAGTGATAGTTATAGCTATAGTTATCCCGTTGGTTATAATTGCTAATACGCTTTTTGGAATAAGAACAATTAAGTACAAAGCGGAAGGAATTGCAAAGAATAAGTTTCTTGTCGTTGGAGAGTATAGTGATACAAAGTTATTCGAAGTAAACAAATCTATCTTAACTTCATACTCAGGTAAAAAACTACTTGAAACAGATGGGCAAATAATGAATATGTATTTTGCTAAAGATAAATCTTTGGTATTGAGTGCAACACCTGATAATACTATTAATAAAGTATATGTAGCAGATTCTACTGATATGAGTATTAAACCAATAGACTTTCCGTTTAAGAACATAAATGGAAAGATGATAAATGAAACTGAAATGATAAAGAATATATTTTGCCTATCTAATCAGATAAATGGATTCAATCTATCATGTTTTAAAATAGATCCAATTACTTATCTAATTAGTCAGATAGATACTAGTGAGGTTAACTCCATAATCAGTGCCTACAAATCCAATCTATATGAGTTATTCAATACTGAGGATAAGTCAGATGGTAAAGTCTTGCATCTACAAATAAAGTATTCTGGAACTCCAGGTGTTTCTGAATATAATGACAAAGTATTAGAACTATTTGTAAATGATACTACATCAAAAGTTGGATTTGTTGATGCAAATCATAAGGTAAACAATTCTAATGATAGTGGTAACCCTTTCATTCAAGGTGTTTCAGCCGATAAAATGTATGGTATATCTCCAGCATTGTTTTCTACAACTGTTCAATATTTGGATAATAGCGAATTGTTAGGATGGGACAGTAACCTTAATGGATATCGTCAAGGAAAATTTGATACTGCTAATCTTTCAAGTCCTTTAATAGGAATGCAGCAAGTTACTGGCTGGAAGTATGGTGTTTCAACTGTATACATGGAGTGGTTCTCAACGTTTAGATTTACCAAAAACTTACAAGTCGGACTATTAGGCCAAGATTACCTATTCTTGAAAGCAAACTCTAGTCTTTACTTCATAGATGTAAACTCTAAAGAAGTATTTAAAATGAACAAGGATTACAAAATAGATGACAATAAATACTATTATCTAAATGCTTTCTAAATAGAAGGTTCGAATAGATTAAAGGGGATAGTTTTATTACTATCCCTTTTTCTATCTATTTACTATCTCAAATTGTTATTAACGAACTATAATAGTAATATTGATCATTTACTTAACTGTTTACCATCATGAAAACATCAGGAATTTCTGGAAATGAAATGTATTGTTTAGTTCAGCAAGGATATAACCCAGGAGAAGTTGCAGTTGGGAATAGTGTGTATTCAATTGGAATGATAGGTTCCATTGCAACGAGTTTCAGAAACATTATTGGAGGAGAAGTATATGAAGTTACTGAGTTCATTCAAAAAGGAAGGGAACTTGCAATTGAAAGACTTGAAGCAGAAGTTAAAAAACAAGGTGAAGTTGGAATCACAGATGTGGGTACTGAACTTATTAGACATGCAGATTCAAGTAATATAGAGTTTCTTTCTATTGGCTCTGGGCTATATAGAAATAGTGAAACTCCCGGTGAGTTTGAATTCTCAAGTTCTATTGATGGAACTGAACTTTATTGTAATCATGATGCAGGGTATCAAGCAAAACATTTTGTGTTTGGGAATGTTGCATATGCAATAGGTGCAGTTGGTGGAATAATTGGTAGTTTGAAAACAATGGGAAGAGGAGAAGTTAAGGAATTCTCAGATGTATTGAATAGAACAAGACACTTAGCACTTGAAAGAATTGTTTCAGAAGCAAAACAATTTGGAGCAAATTCAGTAATGAATATTGAGACTAGAATTATTCCATACACTCCAGGTATTACAGAAATGGTAATGATAGGTACTGCATCTAATAATCCAAACCTTGACCCAAAATTTATTACAGATCCTGTAACTTCAGATTTAACATCTAGTGAGCTTTGGAGTATCACAAAGATGGGATATCAACCTCTGAAACTTGTTATGGGAACTTCTGTTTATTCTTTAGGAATAATTGGTAGCTTTAAATCTGCATTTAAAGCACTTCTGAAAGGTGAAATTAGTGATCTTACTACATTAATATACGAAGCTAGAGAAAATGCAATTGGAATTATTTCTAGTGAAGCAAAGAGTATTGGAGCAGATGATGTAATAGGTACAAAAGTATATATGTATGATATGGGTAATGGTCTTCTTGAATTCATGGCAATAGGAACTGCAATAAAGAAAGTAGATGGACTTAAAACTAAATCTGAAGAATTAATCCCTCAAGCAATTATTCTAGATAAGAATACCTTCTTCAATAATGCTCAGTATTCTGCAATAGGAAGAGGAATGAGCCCTGTTTAGGAATAATAACAAGAGAAAATAAAGTAATCTCAAATTAGTGTTACTATTATTTATCTTGAAAGTTAAGTAGGTAATTATTAAACAATTTCCTATGAAAAAAGTTTTATCTTTCCTCCCATCTTTCATTTTAGCTGGTTTCTTTGCAAGTATTACTGCAGGTATTTATGAACTTCCATCAAGTTTATTGTTACTTTTCTTTTTAAGTTTGTATCTATACTGTTTTGCATATTCACGTTTTGTTTTAAAAGTTACAAAATATTCTAAATTGCTAATCTCTCTTAGCATTGTTTATTTTGTCGGTTTATTTGGTCTTGTGATTTCCTCTTTCAAAATTCCTATGATTGCAGTTCTGCTTTCTATGTTACTTATCTTTGTTAATATTGAATTAAGTGGAGTAAATATTAAGAAAGGTATACTTGTAAAATACATATATGCCTCTATTTTATATGGTATATCGAAAGTAATTGGAGTATTCCACTTTTTGTTTGATTTTATTCAAGCAGTTAACAGAAAGGTTATTAAGAATAAGGTTAATAGGAGTTATTTACTTGTAATAATTACAGCGATTGTAGTTGGTGCTCCAATAGTCTTACTAGTTGTGTCTCTTCTTGGTAGTGCAAATAGTCAATTCCAGAATATATTTAATGACATATTTCAAAATCTATTGCCCCTTCCTGTGGAGAAATATCCATGGTTTTATATATTCTTAGGAGTACTAGTTCTTACACTTGGAGATATTTTCTTCCTTAAGTACCTTAACAAGTTTAATAAAGAGCTGAATAAGGTTAGCTTTAAAATCGATCCAAATGTTACTAAGTTCATAATTCTTACTTCTAGTGTTATTCTTTTTTCTCTAAACGTCATATATATTATATTTATCTTTACAGAACTTAAATACGATTTTGGTAATTTAAGAGAACTTGTTCTTACAAGAAGTCTTCCAAGTTATTCAAGACTTGCGACAGATAGGTTTTGGGAACTAACATTAGTTTCTTTCATTAATCTTTCCATAGTGTATTTCCTTTCTAAGCCATTAAACGAAATTAAGGAAAAGACTAAGCGGAGTTATTTCTTAATTGTTAATTTTTTACTCACAATATTTTCAACACTATTCCTTTGTCTATCTTCAAGTCAAAGACTTTCTTTTTATGAGCAGGCTTATGGTTTTACTCCATCTAGAATAATTTCTCATAGCTTTGTATTTGTTGTAGCAATTATTGCAATAACGTTTGCCACAATTGTAATTAAGCGGAACATTGTAGAGAAGGTTAATAAGCTTGTTATGGTATTACTCTTACTGTGGCTTACATTAGTAACTATTCTTCCTCTTAATTATATTTCAGATAGGGTAAATATAGATTTAAACAATACACATAGCATCAAGGTGTATGACACGAATTACTTCACATCTTTAGCAAACGATAGTTCAATGGAATACAACAATCCTGAGAGAGTACTTTCTTTAATTTACTATTTTCAATTTGGTAAACCAAATTTAGGAGTAAGGCAAGAGATAGGGACATATTTAATAGATCTCAAAGGAAACTTAAGTCTTCAACCTCAAAAACCATATTTTATGCAGACCATATTAGAGTGGTTTATGAATAATGGACTCAAAGAGGTAGAGAAGGCTATGCATACGTAATAGTTTATAATGTGTTGTTATTTTATGAGTAGGGATCTCATAGATAAGCTACCATAGGCAATACTCTCTGCAAAGTACTCTATTTGATCATCTTTGGATATAAGTCCAAGAATGTAGAGAAGTGGTAAGTAGTGTTCGTTTGTAGGTATTGCTAGCTCGTTATTTTCTATCTTCTCATAGTTAATTAGTTTCTCATACTCTGAATTGTCGATAAGATTCTTAATTTTGTTGTCAAAATCTATTGCCCATTGGAATGGAACGTCATTCCAGTTAATTAGCTCAAGATTATGAACTATGTTTCCACTTCCAATAATTACATATCCTTCTTCACGCAATTTAGATAACTTTTTACCTAGTTCAAAATGATCTTTTATATCTAATGTAATATTTATACTTAATTGAACAACTGGAACATCATGTTTTGGGAATAATCTTTTAAGGACTACCCAAGTACCATGATCTAATCCATGCTTTGGATCTAAATTAAGAGAATCTCCAACTAAGTTTTGAACTTTATTTACTAACTCCTCTGATCCACTCACTGGATATGTAACTTTATATAGTTCTTCGGGAAATCCATAGAAATCATAAATAGTTTCTGGTTTAGGATTTGTAATTACAACTGTTCCATCCGTGAGCCAATGAGCAGATATACAAAGTATTCCTTTTGGTTTCTCAAGTTTAGTTCCAATTCTTTCCCATTCTTTAGTATATACATTGTTTTCTATAGCATTCATAGGACTTCCATGTCCAATAAAGATGACTGGTTGTTTCATAAGGGCCTAAGTGAAAGATTAACTATTTGAAGTATACATTATTAAATACTTTTAATAAGTAACCTCAATGTAACTCTAGTTATGTTGAATTAGTTTATTTTTTATCTTGCTCACATGAAGAATTTTATTCTAATATTTAAAGGTGGAGCTGGTATGGCAAGTAATGATGAGGAAAGGAAACAGGAAATCGAAAAATGGACTCATTGGTATACAGAACTGGGTTCTCACCTTGTAGATCCCGGTTTCCCATTTATTCCAAAGACTGAAAAGAAAATTACTAAAGTTAAGGTGGAAATATCTAAGCTTGGTGCAACGGGATATACAATTATTAAATTTGGGAATATGAATGAAGCTATCGAGTTCTCAAAAAGTTGTCCAGTACTAGAGAATGGGGGAGAAGTTCATGTCTACGAACAGATGGAAATGCAAGGAATGTAAAGACTTCGTAGAAAGTTATATTGTTGGGTCTAAGTATTATTATGTTCAATTGAACCTGCTAAGATGTCGTAATTACTTTAGTTATGATTCAAATCAAAAAAATATTATTGAACAAGGCACTTCCGATACTGATAACTATTCTTTCAATCTTTCTATATTTTCCTGTTAATAGGTTTATATCAGGTGGGACAAATCTAGAAACTATTGTAGATAAGTACATTCCATTAATTCCTGTATTTGTTATTCCTTATCTATTTGGACTTCTATTCTGGTTTTCTACAATTGTTATTGTTAATCTTAAAGCTGATAAATCTTATGCTCGTAAATTCAATATTGTTGTAATAGTTGCAAGTGTACTTTCTGTAATTATCTATCTTGTTATTCCTACGTTTGTAATAAGGCCTGAAATTACTGGAACAGACTTCTTTTCTTCTATATTAAATCTAGTGTATTCAAATGATAGAGTTAATAATGCAGCTCCTAGTGGACATACATTTTATACTCTTCTTTGTAGTTTAGGATTATATAGAATTTTCCCAAAACAAAAATATCTTTGGATAATAATTTCAATACTCATTATTTCTTCCACAGTATTTACAAAGCAACATAATATAATGGATGTAGTGCTAGGTCTCCTATTCGGTTTGGTTATTTATCGGGTTGTTAATAGGAAGTAGTCTCATATATTGATCAAGTTTAGAGAAATCATGATTGTTTGGTAATATATACATATATTTACTTTTTATCTACATGACAATGGCAATTGAATCGAAAAGAAAATTAACTACAGAACAAAATAAAAAAATCCTAGCTATTTTGGAATCTCGTTTTGAAAAGAATATGAATAGACATAAAAGTATTAAGTGGGAAAAAGTTCTAGAGAAGCTTGAAGATAATGCAGAAAAATTATGGACAGTTAACGAAATGGAAGTAACAGGAGGAGAACCAGATGTAGTTGGAGAAGATAAAAAGACATCTGAATTTATCTTCATGGACTGTTCTTCTGAAACACCAGAGGCGAGAAGGAACTTTTGTTACGATCACGAAGCTCTTAATTCAAGAAAGGAATTTAAACCAAAGAATTCTGCTATGAATATGGCAACTTCAATAGGTGTAGATATCTTAACTGAAGATGAATATAGGGGACTTCAAAAGCTGGGGGAGTTTGATCTTAAAACTTCAAGTTGGTTAAAAACACCTGAAAGTATTAGGAAACTTGGAGGATCCATCTTTGGAGATAGAAGATATGACACAGTATTTGTTTACCATAATGGTGCTCAGTCATATTATGGCTCAAGAGGTTTTAGAGGTTTAATTAGAGTGTAGTGTTTAGATTTTGCAGTTATTCGTTACTATCTTTACGAAGGTTAGTTAAATATTTGTCATGAAAGAAAGAATAATTGCAAAAGTAAAAATAAATAAAGGGAAGATAATACAAATATCATGTATATTCTTTATTAATTTATTCTTATTATTAACAATTTCTGAATTTTCTTCTAGTAACTTCATGTTTGAAATAGTAACTAGTTTTCTTCCCTATACATTTGCGTTAGGATTAATATTCTTTCTAACTTCATTAATATATTTCCTCATTAAGAAACCTAAATTAACAAAGTTATCCTTATTAGTTATTATTTCTACTTTAATTTTCTTAACTTCAGCTGGATATAAAATTATTAACTTTGCATATATTCCAAATATAGAAAACGTTCAAAGTGGAACAGAGTTAAAACTTGCATTCTTTAATATGCAATTTCAAAATACTAATTACATGGAAATCAGTAATGAGATAAAGAAACTTGATCCGGATATATTAGGCATTGCTGAATTAACCCCTGAAAGGGTTGGGAAAATATCTGCACTAAACGATTATCCCTATGTAGTTTCAGCTTCTAACTTTGAGTCCAAAGATGTCGCTATATTTAGTAAGTACAAACTTACACATAATACTTCTCTAGATAGTGATACAAACTATTTTATTTCTGCAAAGACATTGATTGAAGATAAAGAATACAATATTGTTGTTGCACATCCTCTTCCTCCAACAGATCAGTACCTTCTTAACCTTGGAGATATTGTTTTAAAGAAAATAGATGATAGGTTCAAGGATCCAAATACCATTATTCTTGGAGATTTTAATCTAACACCATGGTCTGAAAGATACACAGATTTTACAAGTAACTTTTCAAATCTTGTAGACACTTCTAAAGGAAAAGGACTTAATTTCACCTGGGGTGACTTCCCACTCTATCTTCACGTTGATCATATTTGGGTTCCTAATGGGACTCAAATAAAAGAATATGGTGTTAAAGACAAAATGATGTCTGATCATAACTTAATATTTTCAAGGGTAATTATTTTTTAGGCAACTCAAGCTATTAAGTTATATTTCACTCGCAAAGGATAGTCTTTCACATTAGTTAGTGATTATTCCACAATTAATGTATATACTTACGAAAACTCTTAATCAATATTTATGAACTCATTTAAAAGTTTCTTTTCTAGGAACAGGGAATCATTAAAGGTAGCAGGGTTAGTTCTGATTTGGCTTTGTATTTCTACTTTACTTATGGTTATTGCTGCGAATAGGCTATATGTTAATCCAGATCAAGCATATTCATGGATGAATAGCTCATTTTTAGCAAATGATGCAAATAAGACATTGCTTATGATGCATGTGAGAATGGATTCTGTTTGGTATCTTTCAATTGTAAATAACGGTTATGTATATACTGGTTCTGGGTTATCAAATATCGTATTTTTCCCACTTTACCCAACATTAATTAAAATAGTATCTTTGTTTGGAGTAGATAAGATACTGGCTGGTATATTGATATCTTTTACTAGCATAGTATTCTCCTCAATCTTTTTAATGAAGTTAGTGGATAAGTTTCATAAGACGATTAATAAGATGGAGGCAGTGTTTATTATGTTAATATTTCCTACTGCAATATTCTTTAGAGTTGTGTATACAGAAGCACTATTCTTCCTTTTAGTTATCTCTTTTTTCTATTTTCTTCTATCAAAAAAATATTCATTAGCATTAATACTTGGACTATTAGCTTCGTTTACAAGACTTACGGGAATTGCACTAATCGTTCCATTCTTTCTCGAATATATGGGTATATTAAGTGTAAAAGATATCTATACTACTATTAAAAATATTCAAATAAAGAGAGTTATGAAGGGAATATTGGGTAGTTTGGTTATATCTCTTGGTCCAATTATACTCTGGACCTATTTCTTATTCAGATTTGGAGATTTCTTTCTATTTACAAAGGTAGAACAAGCCTGGGGAAGAGGAGTTGGGCTAATTAATCTTGATCATTTCATATTTATCTCTTCCTCACTTTATGCAAACTTGGCATTAGATATTTGTGGATTACTTTTACTTATCATTACACTAATTTATTCTTTCAAAAAGCTGAGACTCTCATACTTTGCATATTGTCTATTCATACTATTATCTATAATTTACAGTGGTACATTAATGAGTATAAATAGGTACATCCTAGTACTCTTTCCCATTTACCTTATGATTGGAAGTATTAAATCAACAAACATAAAGAATTTGATATTCTATGCGTTAATATCACTCCAAATGCTATATATTATTCTATTTGTTGTTGGATATTGGGCAGGTTAGTTATTTATATTCTGAAAAATATTTAAGCTTAAGATTACACCCTATAGTTACACTTTCTTAAACTCAATTCTATATTCAAAATAGATATTGAAATTTATGTATTTAAACTCCTATGGTTAAGGAACAAAGCAATTACCAATGGCATTTTTATTTGTTACGATTTCTCTCTGAGCCTATAATATAGAAAGCGGGGGCGTCTAATGTAGTATAATGAGCGCGTATAGTATTTTCTTTTACTATAGTTTTTAGTCAGCATTTTAGGAAAATAAGCCTATTATAGTTGAATTGACGAATATAAGAAGTTAGTAAATTTGAATATAGTTTAATTTAAGCAAAACGTAAAAGTATAAATGTTACGAAATTTCATGTGTTCTGTTTAACTAAATATATAGTTAGCTATAATAATTTGTTATTTTACAAATGTGGAACCAATTGATGGAAAGGTATCTATTGAATTACAAGAAGCTACTCCTAGTCAAGTATTAAGAGAAAGACTCGCAACTACGGTTGGAACTCCTTTCCTGGAAAATGTTACAAGTGTTGAGTATCATATGCGCTATGATAGACTAGTAAATGATGATCTCACTGGAATAAAAAAAGGGTATATGAAACAAGTAGATGAATGCATAAGGTTAGCAATTGAAAGAGGAACATCAGATAGTTCTTTCAATTACAATATTTCCAGTAGAAATAAATTTATTTATGGAATTACTATTCCAGCTCCGGATACGATTGTTTTGATTGATACTGCCTTGGATGCTTTAGCAGATTTGAAGGGTCAAATTACATTTGATGAACTATATGAAGCAATAGATGCAACATTTGGTTTTAGGTATAGTAATATTGTATTAATTGGAGATAGTAGAGAACTAAGAGAACAAACCAATTATGATAATTTTTTCGCAGAAATTAAGGCAGGAGGATTCTCAAGGAACTTTATTGAAAGTCTTCCGTACACTTCTGTAGCAGCAGTATCCCTACTTCCAATGTTGATTTGTATGTGCTTACCTAGGAATATTTTAAAGCAAACAGAATCTTCAAGGTTACCAAGTAGATTTGAAGAGTTAGAAAAATACATGAAGCCAGATGGTGTCAAAAAAGTATTTGGATTTGCTTGTGATAAATATTTTGTAAATAAATTAGTTGATATAGGTCTCCTTGCAAAAGAAGATGTTCTTATCTATTTAGAAAATGTCGAACATTTTCTAGTTACAGCAAATTCCAAATTAAATCTCAATCTTCTAAAACATCTTTGTAATTTTGAAGATCAATTGGCAAGAAAAACTGGTGGAGCATATGAGATAAAAATAGAGCTTCGAATGTTACCCGCTTTTGTTTCCTTTGGAGTAGAATTCCTTTCGGATCTTCCTAAAAATATAGAAGAAGGACAAGAGATTTCCCCACAACAGCTTGAAGAATATTACAATGAGGCAAGAAAATATATTTCAAAAACACTAAATTCTCAAAAAAACCATCCAGATTTTCAAGAAGTGTATGAAATATGTAGAGAAGGTCTAAAGGATCTTGCTTCCATAATTGAATACTACGTTCAGAATCCAATATACGTGAATAAAAAACATCCTGATTGGAACAGAACTTCAGCATTTCCTTCGCTTTTAGGCAAACTTGAAAAACTGAAATTGTCTGGTGCTAAAGGAGGAAGCCACGGGTGGGCATATAATAGTCTTACAAGACATGGAAGATAATAGTTGCTTCGCATTGTAATGTATTGATGATTTATTACTTACTAATTAGTTAGATTTATTGCTAATACAATTAAGCTATTCAACTTTAATGCGTCAATGATATGGTTCTACAAACTACCTAAAATGGGTGGTATATGGAATCGTATGATGGTCCTCAATCCTTTATTCCAATTAACGAAAAAGAAATCCTACTAAAATTAACAAATTTCAAAACTACCTTTTCTACAGTATTCAATAAATTCTTTAATTGATTCAAGTCCACCTGGACCAGAAAAGTAATTTTCAATTGGTATCTCTTCTGTAACTATAGGCATTGGTAATTCTGTAGCCGAGCCTTTTGTAAATTGAAGTTTAGGAATTTTAATCTCTTCTTTTGGGAGAAATTCGATGCTCTTTTCTAAAGCATCAGCTAAATTATTTGCATCTTCTGCCTCAACAATTTGATGTGAACTTTCCCAGTAGGTACCACTCCAAGTACCTCCCTCATAATCTTTCGGCATTGTTGTTCCTTTTTGTTTCCATCCGTACTTTTCTCCTAATTGCAGAGCTTTACTCCAGAATGTCATATCCCAACGAAATTCTTCACCAGAATGATTAATAAGATCAAAACCCATAAAAATATTATTAATAAATATATGTATTAATTTATCATTATGTTAAATAGCATGCAATTAGCTAATAATTTGAACTATTCATGAACAGAGAAATTGAATTTAGTGTAACATTGAAAAATTTGAAGGTTTTTGCAAGTTGTTAATTGCACAAAAAAGTATTGACACGGTTCCACAAACCACCTAAAATAGGTGGTATATGGAATCGTATAAAGATATAGAAAACATTCATTCTTTCGGGAAAAAGCTTCTTAATACAAGCGAATTGTCAAGTATTCTCAAGGTTTCGAAAGGTAGAAATCTTGAGAATTTAACACAAAAATTAGTTTCATCTGGTGTCCTAACTCAAATAGAAAAGGGTAAGTACTTTACTACAAATAACCCTCCTTTAGAATTTGAAATAGCTAATTACATATATACTCCATCATATATTTCATTAGAGACAGCTCTTAACTATTTCGGTGTGCTTTCTCAGTTTCCTCACGAGATCACCTGTATTTCGACTAAAAAAGCAATACAAAAAAATATAAACGGAAAGAGGTTTTCCTATTCAAAAATAAAGAAAGAGTTGTTTACTGGTTATCAAAAAGTAGATAGCTTTTTAATTGCTACTCCTTCAAAAGCATTTTTTGATTATCTGTACTTTATTACCAAGTCATTAAGAACAGAGAACTACATTTCTGAAATGGATTTGACAAAAGTAAGTAAGAGTGAGGTATTGTCTTTCTTCAAATTATTAAAGACAGGAAAAGTGAATAATCTTCTTGAACTTATTAATAAATATTTATGATTTCATTAGAAGAAATAAAAAATATATCTAGAAAGCTTAAGATAGATGAAGGTGTAGTTGCAAGAGAATATATTCAAATATTATTCTTAAATGAACTTTACTCACAAAGTTTTTCTAAATATATTTTCTTTAAGGGGGGTACTGCTATTAGACTGATTTACAAAGGAACCAGATTCTCTGAAGATTTGGATTTTACTGTGAACATTAATGAATCAGAGTTTGAAGAAAGTATGCATAAATTTCTGAGTACTTTGAGTAACAAATACTTAATTAAATCTAAAGAAAAGAAGTCAGTTTCAGGAAAGTCGTTTCTATTAACTGCAACAATTCCAGGATTTAAAACTGATATCTTCATTAGATTAGACTTTTCGTTTAGAGAGAATGTACTTGAACCACAAAGTAAAGTATTACTCAGTGACTATCCATTACTTATTAATAGCTTTGTTCAGGTGCTAAGTATAGATGAAATTATTGCTGAAAAAATAAGGGCAATAATGACAAGAGATAAAGCAAGAGACATATATGATATATGGGTGCTACTGCAACTTGGTGGAAAACTAAACATTGAGCTTATTAACAAAAAACTTGATTTTTATAAAGAGAAGTTTGATAAAGATCTTCTAATTAGCAGGGTTAGAAATGTAGAAAAAGAAAGTTTTGTAAAAGATCTTCAAGCATTTATCCCAATTAATGAAAGGGGAAAACTACCTGATCTCCTGGATTTTATTAAAGCTTTTATTTCTGAGAAGGTTTCTTAAATTCTCATATAATCTCATAAATACTGGGGTCACTCACTATACTTATTCATGAACAGACAAATTGAATTTAGTAATAAATAGATAAACAATCAACATTTTTTGTTCAGAATATCTTCTCTTCTTCCATATAATATCTCGTGATCTGAAAGATAATCTTTAATACTCGGAATATCACAAATTAGTATTTGTTCCTTGTTATTATTATCAGATTTCCTAACTCCATCTAATGGAGTAATAATTTGAGAATTACCTGCTGATATTGCTAAGTCTTTGGTGCTATTTGAACTTAAATATGAATGAATTCCACCCACATTACAAAATATTATTCCAATGTTATATTCTGACTTCTAGTTTCCATTAATGAACTTAACCTTTCTGATCTATTTATAGGTATAAAATAAGAATTCTTGGTTTCACCTCTCTTTTTGACTAAATCACTTGATCGGTTGACGGTCCAGAAAGATGTAACAATAATCCATTCTGCTTTTTGTCTAACTGCATCTTCAAAAAGTTTGTGATCCATTAAATCCCAACATATTATTTGAACTGTTTTTCCTAAAACACTTTTAAAACATTCGGAATTACCTTTGCCAGTAGTGAAACAATCTCTTTCAGATAACCATAAATTTGTTTTAGAATATTGATTTAAAACTTCACCGTTTTTATCTATGTATACAGTTGTATTGTATAGTTTGTTATTCTTCAACATAGGAAAAGAGCCTGGTATTATGTCTACTTTATATTCCTTTGAGAACTTAGAGAATTTATCCAAGTAATAATGAAATTCTTTTCCGGCAATTAAACTATCTGACTTCTTTCTTAAGATTCCAAAAAGAAAATCTTCAGGAAAAATGAATAACTTTACTCCCTTCTTTGAATACTTATCAATTACCTGTTCAATTATAGTTAGATTATTCTTAGGATTTCTTGATAAAGGATTCAGCTGGCATAATGCAATTCTTGTTTTCATACTGGGATAGTACACCCATATATATAATATAATTATATAAAGCTGAATAAGTAGGATTGTAAATAGAATTGGGGAGTTGACAGTATTAATTGGGGTAGGTTATTGGATGAAATAATGAACTATTACTTGATGTGTGTTGTTAAATAGACATCATGTTTCTATTTAATATTGACTCTGTTCATTATAATCAAGGATAAGGTGTATAATGGCTATTGACTAATATATCCATTATTTGTTAATGACCAGTAAAGAAAAATTGTTAAAAAAAATTACTGAAAAGTATTTGGCACGAGAACAATTTAGTGGATATGCTCCTGATAATGCAGAGTTTTTTCATGATAAGGAAATAATACGTGAACTTGTAATAGAAAGAAAGATAGATATATGTAATGGGGAGAAGTTTCCTAACATTTTTATCAAAGCATATAACATTGAATCAGTTGAGAAACAGATTCTTTGGTTAGATTCTCAGGTGCAAAAAGAAGAAGTAGCACAAGAAGAAGTTATTAGTTTTACTAATGAAATTGACGTAAAATTTGTAGTAACAGTTCCTTTATGTTGTTTATATCCTACGAATACCTATCTGAAAGAGACTGTTAGTAATAGGAAATTTGCAAACAAGCCTTTTACTAGGATGTTAGCATTAGGAATGCCCCAGTTATACCCGCTATATTTTTCACCTGAAGCACTTTATGGGTATGTTGATAACCCAAAGTATAAAGTTGAGATGAATAATATTTGCGGAACATTTTATTCGAAGGATAACTCAGGTAGTTTTAATGATGTTTTTATTCAGCAATTAGGTTTTGGAATAAATAGAGATCTTGATAACTTTGAAAGGAGTATTGCATTATTCCCATGCGATTTGAGTATATTGGATTCTTTTAATCAGAAATATTGGCATAACTATTTGCTTCCAAATCAAAAGGATTTCTTTTTACATCCAGAGTACTCTAGAATTGTTCGGGGATATTTTCCTGAAAACGTTTCTATATTTGACGCTTTTCTTAAAGAGCTAGAATTAATCAATCAGATGAGTATAAAAATATACGGAGTAAATCTTTTCAAAAATGATTACACAGAAAAAAAACCTTCTAAATTTATGTATATGCTAATACCATCTAAAAAAGAATTTAATAGTTTTGCAAGAACTTTAAGCAATATGATGGGAGATAATATGGATTTAAACTTTTTTAAGAAGCTTGGTTTGGAAACCCAATTGTTAGGACTGACAATTGAAGGAACTCCTATTGATAAATCGAAACCAACAATTACACTTTTAAACGAGTGGCTAAAGCGTGATATAAAATTTACTGATCCTGAACCAAAAGAAATTATGATTAAGACTTTCAGATTGGTACAAGATTTAAGAAGCAAGGATGGAGCTCATAAAGAAGTCGAAAATGATTATGATAAGAAATATATTTCTGAACAGAGAGATCTTATGGTTAAAGCCTACACTGCGGTTAGAACTTTGAGGTTAATACTAATGAACAATACTATGTGTAAATCAGTAGAAGTTCCTGCTTGGATAAAAGTGGGAAAAATCTCTCGTTACTAGTTGTATAGGATACATTTGCAAGTAACCAATTAAATTTAAAAAGTAATATACATGAAAGAAGAAGTAA
>JBAXRR010000018.1:0-23088 GCA_037131125.1 bacterium | reverse complement strand
CAAAAAATGTTAGTACAAATAAACTTAAATCTTCATAAATTTAAACAAACAATCATAACATTCCGCCTTTTCTTTCACTTCACTTTGAAAAAGGATATCAAATTTCCCAAATTTGGACTCTAGGAGCTTTAAGAAGTCGCTGTGAAGATAGCTTCTTGTTCTTGTACCACAAGAGACTTCAACTAAAAGGTATTGGCAAGAAATATGGTTAAGGTTTTTTATTACCTCAAATTCATATCCTTCTACATCTATTTTAATCAAATCAAAATTACTCCTTTCTGTCGTTTTTACAATATCACTAGTAAGCTTAATTGAAGTCTTAATTAAGCTATCACTTCCTTTTATCTTGGCATTTTCCTTTATTAAAGAACCCTTTGCGCTTTTATTTTTAGTAAAATAAAATGTTTTTTCTCCCTTTTCACCTACTCCCAAATTGTATATATGAATATTTGTATACCTTTTAGTATTCTTTTCTAATATCGTATAAATTTCATTATTTGGCTCAAACGAATATATTTTAGGCTTATTGTTAAGTAAATTTGAAATTGTAATTGAAAACTGTCCTAGGTTTGCTCCAATATCCAAAACATTTTTTACTTCTTCTGGTTTAATAAAATCTAAAATACGGTTTGTAACTTCAAATGGATAAGCAAGAATAGTAAAAACATCAGAAAGATCATCATAATTAAAATTTCTACTAAAGTAACTTAATCTTTTTTCACGATTAAAGATCAGTCTTAGTAAGGTAATTGGGAAATAGATCAAGTAATTTGCTTTATTTTTAATACTGATATTAGGAGTAAATATCCATATAAATATTAGTTCTATAATTCTTGATAATTTTTTCATGTTTGTATTCTAGCATCTAATAAATAATTGTAAATTCAAGGATTTAAAAAATTAGGATAAATAGATTAATATTCATTCTAAATTTATTTATGAGTTTATCAAGAATTTATTCTCAATGCTCTACTTTTCTTTATTTAGCTAACATACTCTTACTATGTAAGTTTTCTATAATTTGGATGAATAATAATTTTTATCATAAATACTACTTACTACAGATAAAGCCCAAGTCCCTGGTAAATTATGAATTAATCAGGTATTATCAAGCATGAAAATAGATGCCTTTTGTTCTATTTGTACAACAAATTATTTTACCTATGCAAGGGTATTAAAAGACTCACTAAGAAAGTCAGGTCATAAAGAAAAGTATTTTCTACTTGTAGTTGATTATTCCAAGCAAATTGAGGAACTGATTTCCACAGAAGGCATTATGATAGTTAAACTAGAAGATTTAAAACTCCCTAAGCAAGCTGAATTAATTAAAAGATATTCTGCATTTGAGTTATGTAATGTACTGAAGCCTTATTTTCTTGAGTGGTTATTAGATAATGAAAAAGAATTAGATAAGCTAATATATCTAGATACAGATATATATGTATATAGTAGTTTTCAAGCTGTCATAAAATATTTAGAAGAAAATCTAGATAAAAGTGTATTACTTCTTCCCAATATTACTAGTAAAAGCAAAAACATCTTATTAAATAGTAATTATGATGACAGTGTAACGTTTATGAAAGCTGGACTTTATTGTGGAGGATTTTACGCTATTAGAAACGATGCAAGTTCTAGGAAATTTCTCAAATGGCATGAAGGTGTACTTTTAAATTCTGGCTACAAAGCAAGTAACAATTATATGTTTGTTGATCAAAAGATATTGGATTTTGCTCCTCTTTTATTTGATTTCGTTGGTATATATAAAAATGAAACCTACAATATTGCTCACTGGAATTATTTTGAAAATACTTTATCTGAAAAAGATGGTAAATATTATATAAATGATAAATTACTCGTATTCATCCATTTTACCTTTCTAAAAATTGATGAAAAAGAGCACCAAAATAGTACATTAAATATAATTGAGCTAAAGAATGAAAAACTTTTGTTAAAAATCTGTCTTAATTACTGGAAGTTACTAAAAGAAAACAAATTAGATAAAATTAAATCAATACCATACGGTTATACTAATAAATATGTACCTGCGTCACTTGAGCTAATAGATCCTTATGAAAATATTAGTAATATGCTAATAAATAGTAACCAAAATATTGGACAATTGAAAACTAAGCAAGTTGAAAAAGATAATAAAATAAATGATTTAAATAAGACAATAGAAGAAATTAACAGGAAAAATAAAGAACTACATGATCAATTAAACTTGATTTTTACTTCCAAGAGTTGGAAATTAACCCTTAAAATGAGGTCTCTTAGAAACAAATTACTCAGGTCTCCCAAATAGAATACACTTGTAAAAAGAATGATAAAGACAATCATTTAAGATATTTATGAAATAGAAGCAACAACCTATGATAAAGAGATACAACGAAGTGAGACCACATCAGGCATTGGCTTGATTCCTCCAGTTTAAATGCTTAATATATATCCACCCACTAATTCGTAAGATATACTTAACCAATACATTTATAAAACATTTAGAAATATTTAAGGTAAGATCTAATTAATGAAATATATTATATAAATAATTACATGCCATATAATCGCAGCTTTATAGATATTAGTTTAAACAGAAAAACCGTATATGTTTATTCAGTAAGAAAATTGCTACAAAAAGCCTTGGATAAGAATTTACCAGAGTTTAATGGGATTTTATTAGATTTAGGGTGCGGTGAAATGCCATATCGTGAATACATATTGAATAACAATAAATTAATTACGAAATATATAGGTGTAGATGTAAATTTTAATGAAGATCATAAAACTGTAAAGCCAGATATATTTTGGGATGGAAAAGTAATTCCAGTAAGTGATAAAAGTGTTGACACAATAATTGCAACAGAATTTTTTGAACATATTTATAATATTGAAATAGTTTTAAAAGAGATATATAGAGTACTAAAGAAAGGGGGCATTTTCTATTTCACAGTTCCGTTTATTTGGCCATTACATGAAACTCCTTATGATGAATACAGATATACTCCTTTTTCTTTAACAAGACATTTAAACAAATCTGGTTTTAAAAAAATTACAATTAAAGTTCTTGGGAATTATTATGCGTCTTTAGCACAAATGTTATGTATATGGATAGAAAATGTTAAAAACAATACAAGATCAAAGACTAAGCGATTCATTTTAGAAATATTTGAAAAATGTGTTCTATTTCCAATCATAAAATTTCTTTTAACAAAAGATAAGAGAATAAATACAGGAGATTATGGAGAAAACACAATGCCAACTGGATTTTATGGCTTAATTAGAAAATAATTACTTTTTCTATTTACTTCTTTAAAAAGTATTAAAATCTGAACAAGTTGACATAGATCTTACGAAAATGGTGAGATGTAAAAGGTTAAAATCTTACACTCTCACCATGAAATATGGTAACCAAAGTAGACAAAAAAATCTACTACCTTTTCGTAAGGAGCTATGTCTTGGACAGAAGATAAATGATAAGACAAAGACGAGACTCCGGTGGATAGACTACGTTGAAGAAGGAAATAGTGTACTCAAGCATCAAGGCACTTCGACATTCCAGAAGCTACAGTTAGATATTGGTATCACAAATACAACAAGTACAACCTTAAGAGTTTAGCTGATACATCAAGAAGACCTCATAAAACAAGAACTACTGTCCAACCAATACACAGAATATGACATCGTTTTTCAAACCTGCTAGGATGATATATTGTAAGTAATTTGTTTACTTAAAATATTTTTCACTAGTGAGTAAGAAGAATAAGAAAGTAAAAGTTATAAAAAAAATACTAAAGAAAGCTAGTGTACTAGGTAGACTTCCACTAGTCTTTATTTTTGCTTCTATTCTTGTAGTACTTTCAGGAACTTTTATACTCTCTAAGAAACAAGACATGAATGTGTACGCTGAAGGAGATAATGCTTTAGGAATAATATCAATACCTTCTGTACTTTCTAAAATATTCACTCCTGAAACCAAACCAAATACTATCGTTGAAGAAATTAGTGAGGCAGAAAAAGCTCAAATAGAAGCTGAGAGAGTTGCTAGAGAAACTAAAGAAAAGAAGATATTAGATTTAAAAAACTATCTAAGTGACAAAGCAAGTGAAGGGTTTACGAATGCATCTAAATCTATTCTAGAGGCATCTGAAAGATGTGGTGTAGATTACAAACTTATGGTTTCCATTGCAGGTTATGAATCTGGATATGGAAAACAACCTGTAAAAAAATATAACCCTTTCGGATGGTTAAATGGAGTCCAATATGGATCATGGGACGAAGCAGTTAGTGATATTATCTGTGATTTTGGAAACATGTATTCAGCAAAAGGATTAAAAGATCCTCATCAAATAGTTAAAATATATGTTGGAGATAACGGGGATAAAGAAAGCTGGGCGAATACAGTATCTTCATTAATGAAACAAGTACCTTAATTATTTCTCTTCCTCAATAATACTCATCTCAAGTTCTCCACAAGAATCTACATTCATTATTTCATATTCAATACCACATGTAGGACATTCATAAATATCTCCTACTTGAAATACCTTTGCATTTAGATCACATTCGTTCTTGCACTCTAGGCAATTAAACTTTCTTCCAACAGTTTTTACATTATTCATTTAAACTGGAATTAAAAGATATTTTCCAGATGATACTATTTCTGATACTATTTATCAAAACTTAAGTTATATAAATATGCAAACAAACAAATCCCAAATACTAGAAAGATTTGAAAACAAATTAAAGGTGAATTTATCCCTTGGAGAAGGAAATACAACAGTTGAGGATAAACCATTTAATAACCTTTCTTTTCTGGGAGAGTTGGCAAATAATTTTCCTAAAACTATTCTTTTCAAAAGAGAAGATAGTAATCCTACTGGTTCATTTAAAGATAGATCAATTTGTTATGAATTAAGTCACAAATTAAGTAGTGGTGTCTACGACTTTGCTATTGCAAGCTCAGGAAATGCAGGTATATCTTCATGTGAATACTTGAGCAAGAATATTGAGAAGCTAAAAAGTCTTAACCACAAGATAACATTAAAAGTATTTGTTTCTGAAAGACTTCATGAAGAAAAAATAACTAAATTAAAGTCCTACTCCAATATGTCTGCACTAGAGGTTTTAAGTATTGAAATAAACACTTCAGAAAAGCCTACATCAAACTGTATTAAGTACTCTAATGAAAGTGGAGCATTTAACTTAAGAGGTTCAGATGATGACAATGCAATTATTGGATACCTTGCTATTGGAGAAGAAATTGCTAACTTAGATTTTGACTCTATTTTTACAACTACAAGTAGTGGAACAAGTGCAATTGGAATATATCTTGGATACTTAATGACAAAATATCCAGAAGTTTTTAAAGATATTAATTCAGAAGAGTTTATACTTTCAGATTACATAAGCAAATTAATATTAATTCCTAATACTCCCCTTCCTAAGTTATATATCTGTCAGACAGGCAAAATACATCCAATAGCCAAGGATTTCGATAAATCCTTTGAAGAATCCACTAGCTCTTTAATTACATGTGTAGTGGACAGAATTGCCAAAAGAAAAGAAGACCTTATTAAGATCATATGGACTACAAAGGGTTCTGGGCTTGTTCTCAGCGATAAAGATATAAACGATGCAATGGGAATATTAAGTGACAATGAAGTTAAATTACCCCTAAATTCAACATGTGCCTTTTCTGGCTTGATTAAATCTGTAAAACAAGGCAATATCTTAAAGAGGCCTTTAATAATTGTTACTGGAAATTAATGGATAATACATCGAGTATCGTTTCCAAAATCAATCAGATAACAAAGAATAAGCCAATATTCTACGTAACAAATGACCCCGAAAGAGCAATTGGTCTTGAATCCATACTAGATAATTATCATATTGTTTGTATTGATCATAACGATTCAGTGGATATTCTCGAGAAGAAAGGTGTAAAAATTTTCTGTTTAGAAAAGAAACTTGGGAAAAAGAATGCTATTTTTAGAAATTCTTTTAAGCTTCTTACACATCCTGAAGTTCAAAAGTATATGGATCAGTTTGGGAAAGAAAGATTCATTCAATTATTCAAACCTTCCCATCAAATAGATTTATATGCATCTCAAAATAAGCTAGAAACGATTAATCCACTTGTAGAATTAAATTACAAGTTTGAGCATAAGTTTCCACAGTTAGAGTTTCTTAAAAAGATTGGAGTTAAATTCCCAAATAGCGAAATTCTTGATGTTAAATCTTTAGACTACTCTACTCTTGTTAATAAATATGGAAATGGCTTCCTTATTCAGTTTAATAGAGGTCATACAGGTACTGGAACAAGAAAGATTGTAAAGGAAAGTGATCTTGCAGATATTAAAAGCTCATTACCAAGTACCAAAGTTAAAGTATGTAAGTTTATTGTTGGAAAAACTATTACTTTTGATGCAGTTGCTACCAAGAAAGGAACTTACGTAGCAGGATTATCTGAACAGATAACTGGACAAAGACATTTAACCCAAAATGTTTTCTCGACTGTTGGAAATAACTTTAAGACGGACTACTTTATTAATGAAGCCATTATAAATAAAGTATTTGAAATGGCTCAATTAGTAGGTAACGCCATGTATAAGGAAGGTTTTAGGGGGTTATTTGGATTAGACTTAATTGTATCCACAGATGATGTTTATTTAATAGAAATTAACGCAAGACAACCGGCTTCTACAAGTTTCGTAAATAAACTACTTGTAAAGAATAACCAAACTCCAATTTCGTTATTTCATCTCGCCGAGTATTTAAATGTTGATACTGACATTGATCCAAAAGAGTATTCATTATCAAATCTTAAGTCAATAAATGCAGGACAGGTAATATTAAGAAACACAAATGTAAAAGATATTACTATTCATGAGTCAGTTACAAATGGAATATATAGACTTCAATCTGACAATAGTTCATACGACTGGGGCAAAGAAGGTCCAACAAAGAAAGCTAACGTCATATATCTTGATGAAGACAGAGATAAACCATTGGTGTTTATTAATGAAGCTTGTAATGTTGAACATATGGAAGGTGCTGGAATACTGTTAACGACAGTTGCAGAAGGAAGAAAAGTTACTCCTGGATCTGATGTGTGTAGAATACAAACCTTACAGTCTATTGTCGATGAACAAGGTAATTTACATCCTTGGATTATCGAAATGATCCTCAAACTTAAAGATATATATAGAATTAATCAAAATGCAAACTAAACTATCCCCAGAAGCATTCAAAATAATTGAGTCCTATTTTCATCTTCAAATTGCAAGTAAAGATGTGGTATGTCCATACTTTATTAACCTTAGAAAAAGAAAAGCAGATTTAAGAGCTTTAATTGGGAAAGGTACAGCTGAAGAAATAACCGAAGAGGTTATGATATACGCAAAAATTAAAGGTTTTGATTTACAAAAAGCTTCAGCTATCGATATTCGTAATTTCATGATCAATATTGGTATTGGAATAGATTGCAGTGGTTTTGTAACATATATTCTAAATGAAGAGTTGAAAGTTAAAGGAAAGCCAAGTTTAGTAAATGTTCTTTCATACTATGACAATAGCCTTAAAGCAAAGATACTAAGGATAATTAGGCCAGTACAAAATGTCTCAGCAAATGACATAACCTCAGAACTAAATACAATTAAGATACAAAATCTAAATGAAGTACAAGCCGGAGACCTAATTAGAGCACATGCACCAGAAGAAGGAATGCATGTAGCAATTGTATCTGACATTATCCAAAATCCTGAAGGTAAAACTACTGCATTCAAATATGTTCACTCCACAAGGAATTATGATGATCAAAACGGAATGAGAGAAGGTGAAATAATAATTACAGATCCTTTAAAAGGTTTAGACCAACAAAATTGGAAAGATGAATACAAAGGAAGAAATTGGATTAAAGAAGAATACCTTATGAACAAAGAAGATTCCGGAATTAGAAGACTAAAGATATTTGAAAAGGAAAAATAGACACTTCGTAAACAAGAAACACTCACTAAGATATTGAAATATATATTTCTAGAAGCTAGAATAGAATTACCCCAAATAATTAATGTCTTCAAATTTTGACATCGAAAGAAGTCTTTAAAATATTGTTCAAGTATATAAATAGATATAGGAAAGGATATTACTCCGTATTACTTCTGGTATTTATTGGAACAATTATTTCTAGTGTCATCCCATTTTTCTTTAAGACAATTATAGAGTCTTTACAAAATAACGATATAGACAGGCTATACATAGCCATATTTGTAATAGCAATTTGTTACCTCCTCGATGTAGCTATGAAATTCATAACAAGCAGACTAATGCTCGTAGTTTGGTGGAGTGTAAACAAAGATACTAAATTAGATGCTGTAAATAACCTAATAAATCTAGACTACAGCTTTCATTCATCTAAGTCCTCAGGAAAACTTATATCTGCACTAAATAGAAGTGAAAACTTACTTTTTACATTTCTCTACCAAGTTAGTACATGGGTATTTGCTCTTGTACTAGAAATACTCATTCCTATATTTATTATCTCAACTCTTTCTGTACCTATTGCAGTCTTAATAATAGGAATATTCCTAATTGTTGTTCCAGTAAATGCATACTTTCTTAATCAGTCATTCATATATAGGAAAGTAACTCATCATCCTGAAAACCAGATTGTTACAAAAATAGTAGATGTACTCACCTCTTTCGACACAGTTAAAATATTTACTAAAGAAAACTCCGAAATGACTTCTCTAAGAGAACTTTTTGGTATATGGAAGCCAAGAGTATGGAAATATGATCTCATGCATAGATATTTACAACTTTGTTTAGGTCTTACAGGAAGTGTTCTTGTTATTGTGCCAACTTTAGTACTAGTAAGAGAGCATCAAATATCTGGACTGGCAATTGGTAGTATGGTTGTCATTCTAACCTACCTATTTGGGTTTTCAGGTAAGCTTCAGTCATTGGTATATAACCTAAGAGATTTTCTTAAACATTTTGCAGATTTCACATCTTTTGTAGAACTACTAACTTTAAAAAGAAGCATTAATGATCCTGTAAGTCCTAAATATATAGAGAGACCTAGAGGAGAAATTGAATTTAAAAATGTATCTTTCGAATACAAAGAAAGAGATATGACAATTAATGATTTGTCTCTTAAGATAGAACCTAACCAAACAATAGCGTTTGTAGGACCAAGTGGAGCAGGGAAAACAACTTTAGTAAAACTATTAATGAGATTCTATGAGGTAAATTCAGGAAGTGTTCTAGTGGATGATATAGACGTAAAAGATCTCAAACAAAAAGACTTAAGATCCCTAATTGGAATAGTCCCACAAGATCCAATTATGTTTAACAATACAATTGCTTTTAATGTTGGATATGCTCTAAGTAACCTTAAGGTAGTCCCTGCTAAAGTAGATCTTAAAGATGTTACAACTACTCTATTAAAATATGAATTTAGTGAAACAGATAAAGCATTAATTGTAGATGCATGTAAAAAAGCACAAATAGAGGAATTTATTGAATCCCTCCCACTCAAATACGAAACTGTTATTGGAGAGCGAGGTATTAGACTTTCAGGAGGTCAAAGACAAAGATTAGCAATTGCTAGAATGATAGTAAAAAATCCTAAAATTCTCATATTTGATGAAGCTACTAGTATGTTAGACTCAGAAAGTGAGAAACTTATTCAGAAAGCTTTTAAAGATTTTTCAGCAAACAAAACAACAATTATCATTGCTCATAGACTTTCAACTATTGTAAATGCAGATAAGATATATGTGTTAGACAAAGGAAGAATTGTACAAATGGGAACACACAAAGAATTGCTACAAACAGAGGGGATATATAAAACACTTTGGACCATTCAAAGTAGTGGTTTTGAGATTAATTAGGTCGCATGGCTCAGCTGGTAGAGCGCTTCATTCACATTGAAGAGGTCACAGGTTCGAGTCCTGTTGCGACCACCAAGAATCACTTTATGTTCAACATTGAATATGCCCGACTAATCGCTATTTGTAAGGCTTTTTCCCCATCTATTTTTGGACAGTTTAAATCGGCTCCTTCGATATTATCTGTACCTGCATTTCCCACAATGATTATATTATTTCCATATAGTCCTTTTATTTTCCCAGCAATTTCATTTCCACATCTATTCCTTTCTAGTTCCATATCTAGTATTGCAATCCCAACTTTTTTAACCCCTAATTCTTTAATCTTTCTAAGTGCTTCTGGATAGTTAGTAGCATGATCAACTATTTGTATTCTTCCACCTAGACTTTTTACCAAATCCGATTCCTGAAGTGTTAAATATACAGCATCATCTTCCATCCAAAAAACATTAACCGTCTCATTCATATCAGTATATTAATAATTATTTATACCTCTTATCGACTTAACTAATTTATCTATCCCTTATTGTTTTAATACGTTGCTGTTTGCAGATAATATAGGTACATCAGCATGACCTAGTACTAATATGTGCAGATTATACTCTTTGCCCTCTTCTAGTTACAATTCCAGTATAAATATTCTTTATTACATGAGAAAGAAGAAGAATAAATATTACTACAGTACAAACAGCAATGAAGTAAGTAAAATCTGGATAAAGTCTATTCCTTATATCTATTATTACGTTATTAGGAGGGAATACAAACATAAGATTAAACCAGCCAAGTATAGAAAGGAAAATAAATGAAACTAAATAAAGAGGTTTTTTGAAGAAGTAGATTGCAGCTATCGCAAAGAATGGATAAAGATATCTTTCGTGCATTTGAACATTAAGAGTAAAGAAGGCAACAACTCCAGTAGACATTGAAAGGAAGAGACTATCCAAATCCTTATTAACAAATACATTTAAACATAGAATAATAAAGACGAGGAAGAATAGGAAGTAAGCTAGATTCTTAGATGAAAGTACTTCCCCTTTAGTAAACTCCCCTTTTTGATATATTGGAAATAAAGAAAGGTCTCTTAATGGAGTATCTGAATTTACTGCAAAAAGTTCTCTGGGATTAGAAAATACCCACCAGATATTAAAGGCATTCATACTAATTGCAGGATATCTTCCAGTAGAGCTTGTATATATCTCTATTACTTTCCCAATATTTCCTGTTAGAAGAAATGGAGACACTACCAATACTCCGACAATTGCTGCGATAACTACAGATTTTAATAATCCCTTAAATGTATTGTTAAAAAGGTAGTGTAAGAATATGAAGGGAGAAACAATCACTACTTGAAACTTTGTTAATATCCCAAGTGCAATAGATGTAAAACTTAGATCTTTAAATTTATTTGAGATATATAGATAAATTGAAGCTAGGGTAAAGAAAGAAATAATGTTGTCTATTTGTCCCCAAATAGAACTTACAAAGATTACGTATGGATTTAAAAAATACGCAAATACAGAGATAACAGCATACTTTACTGAAGATAATCTTCTAACTATTGCAAAAAGGAAAGCAGAAACACCAAGATCAATAAATATATTTAGTACTTTAATGAAGTATTCATATTTAGATGAATCTATTGATATATGTAAGATATCTCTACTTATATATCCTAAAACTGTAAGAACATATAAATATATTGGAGGGTAATCTACAGGTAATCTTCCTTCGTTATGGTTATATATATTTGTTAAACCATTTTGAAGAGAAACTATTGTCCAGTCCTGAAAGAATTTTAAGTCTTGCTCAAATGGTGCTTTAGGAAGATTAGATACTCTTATTACTATACCCAGAATAACAATTATAACAAGCCAAAATACAGGCTTTTTCATGAGTACTATAATACTTTCTTTAAGACTTTTTAACATAGTTATTAGTAATATTCTCTGTATGATACACCAGAATGAAAAAGTTAAAAATGATATAATTGAACTCATGGTACCAATAACCACATATACAAAGAATAAGCCTACAATAGATAAGATTCTTGAGAAGATACCTGGTATTTCAACTTGGATATTAATAACTTCACCTATCTGGGCAAGTCTTCTTCTTCCAACAGTATTTGGAACAGTAATTCTCTGCTATATTGTCTTTTGGTTACTAAAATCACTAAGAAATTTAATTCTATTCGCATATTCTTTCTATAAAATAAAACAATCCGAAAAGATAGATTGGGATCATTTAAAGATTAAAGACGAAAGCCTACTTGAAAATACAAGAGAGAAGATGAATCATATAATTATTATCCCATTCGTAAAAGAAGGATATTCTGTACTTGCTCCAATACTTAACTCTCTTAAGAATCAGACATTCAATACTAAACAAATACATATTTGTTTAACCTATGAAAAGAAGTATCTACAAGGAAAAGACTTGGCTACTAAACTAAAAGAAGAATATGAAAAATACTTTGGAAACATATGGATTAATGAGCACGAATTACAAATTGGAGAAATAGCAGGAAAAGGTTCCAACTGTTTTTCAGCAGCAAAGTATATAGAAAAGCAAGTTGATCAAATGATAGATTGGGATTTAGACTACGTAACTTTACTTGCAAGTGACTGTGACAGCATATTTCCTAAATATTTCTTTAGCTATTTAACTTATGAATTTCTTAGTGACCCTGGAAGACAGTACATATTTTTTGCAGGATGTATGGCATATATGCAAAACTTCTGGGAAATACCACATTTTTCAAGAGTTTTGAATTCTTCTTTTTCATTTTTTAATATAAGTACAATTGCCAGATCCCAAACTAAGTTTATACAGATCTCAACTTTTGTAGGTTCATGGAAACTTCTAAAATCTATTAACTTTTATGAACCTGGAATAATTTCAGATGATTTTCACTCATTTTTTATGGCGCTTTTCAAACACTACGACAAAGTAAGATGCCAAACGTTATTTTGTATTGTAGATTCAGATGCATGTGAGGGTAATAGTTGGCCAGATAATTTCGTAAGACAATTTAAACAAGTAGAAAGATGGGCATGGGGAGTTGAAGACTTTGTTTATCTCAATAAAAATACATACTACATGCTTAAGAACAAAGACATTACAACAAAAGCTAAAATATATGTATTCATGAGAACAACAAGCGTTATTTTAGATCATCTTGCTTGGCCAGTTAATGGGGTAATATTCATGCTTGGTTCTCTTGCTGTAGTTATGTTTACAAGAGTAAATCAATATTCAATATTTTGGGCAAATACCTCCTCAATATTATCTTTGATCTTCTCAATAAGTTCAGTTATTGGGCTTGTAGCTATTGTAGTAAGCTTTATTCTAAGACCTCCTCATCCTGTATATTCAAAAATGCCATGGAATCTTAAGAAAATACTATTCTCTGTTTCAGATTTCATTCTAGAAATGGCTCATTGGTTTGCATTTCCAGTATTCTCATTCTTCTTATCTGGAATACCTGCAATAATCGCACACACAAGGTTAATGCTTGGGAAATATATAGGATTCGTTCTTACTGAAAAGAAATAATCAGAATATATTCAGTCACTTAAACTTTAATTTTGGATATTTGTTAATCTGCAAGATCTTCTTCACAAGTATCTATAACATCACTCTGAACTGCTACAATTATTCCCTCTCTCTGTTGCAAATCAAATATACGCTTTGCTTCTCGCATATTTACCCCGTGACTTCTAGCTAAACAAAACATAAAAGTTGCAGCTGGTATACCTTTAGAACCTACTACATGTTCAGGAGTAAACCCTCCGGTAGTCTCAATGGGATTATCTGGCATATTTATGGAATAATAAATATATTCGCCGAGATGTTAACACAAAGGGAAAAAATAGCAATTAGATAAATTGCTATGCATATTTATGAGTACTACTTTAGAGAATTTAATCTGAATTTTTATATAAATAATTCAGGGTATAGAAAGTATGCTTTAAGTATTACAACGACACTATCTGCTACCCAAATTTCTCCACTTAATGCCATTTCAAAGCATTTTTTAGGAGTAACCTTGATAAGTTCAATGTCTTCTGTGGAATCAAAATTTTGTTTAGAGTTAAACTCAAGATCTTTGGTAAAGTATCCATATGTTACATGGGTCGTTTTAGTTGGATTGTTTGCAACTTTGGATATAAGGTGAAGATTGTCTATAGTTGTTTTAATTCCAACTTCTTCTTCTAATTCGGCAAGAGCACTTTCTTCTAGTGATTTACCTTTCTGTTGAAAACCTGCAGGAAGTTCAATAACAATTTCATCTAGAGCATGTTTATATTGTCTTACTAACACAACCATATTATCTTTAGTAAAAGGAAGTACCATAACGACATTCCCCATTGGAGAGATATAGTAATCGTCTAGGATAGTTCCATTAGCAAGTTCTACTGTATGTTTTTGTACTGGAAACCATTTACTTGGAGATACATCCTCAGATTTTAATAACTTCCATTTTGTTATCATAATGCAGAAAATAATGAATAGATTATTTTGTTATACCAAAAAGACTTGAACTTGATAACTAACCTGCAAGTAAATCTCTACCAGACATTTCAGCAGGTTTTTTAATTCCAAGTAGACCTAGAATAGTTGGAGCTACATCTGAAAGTCTTCCAATTGGAAGTTCTAGTGGCCTTACATCATTTGAAATATACATGAATGGTACTTGGTTAGTAGAATGTTTTGTGTCTACATCTCCAGTTTTGAGGTCTATCATTTCTTCAGCATTTCCATGATCTGAAGTAATAATAATTCCTGCACCAAGTGGAAGTAAATTATCTACAACTTTCGCAATACATCTATCCACGTCTTGAACTGCTTTAATTCCAGCAGATAGAACTCCAGTATGAGCAACCATATCTACATTTGCGTAATTTACAAGAATGAAATCATATAGACCTGACTTTGCCTGTTCAATAAGTTTATCTGTAATTTCATATGAACTCATGGCAGGTTTTTGATCGTACGTAGCAATATCTTTAGGAGAATCTAATTCAATTCTATCTTCACCTTCAAAACTTAATTCCACTCCTCCATCAAAGAAGTAGGTAACATGTGGAAACTTCTCAGATTCAGACAGTCTAAGCTGATGATACCCCTGTTCTGAAATTAATCTTCCAAGAGGAAGACTAATAACTTCAGGAGGGAATGCAGTCTTGGCAGGTAACTTCTTCTCATACTTTGTCATACCTACAAAAAATATGTCTGGAACAAGATCTCTTTTAAAGAATGGGAAATCTACTGTTTCAAATGCAGATGCTAATTGTATTGCCCTATCTGATCTAAAGTTAATAAATATTAAAGAGTCAAACTGATTAACCTTACTAAATACTTGCCCTTTTTCATCTAAGATTACGGATGGTTCGATATATTCATCATTTGCATCTTCTGCGTAATTAGCTATAACAGCTTCTTTATATGTTTTATATTGTGTTCCTTCTGCTTTTGTAATTAGGTTATATGCTTTCTCAGTCTTAAGCCATCTATCATCACGATCCATTGCAATAGATCTTCCGACAATTGTTCCAATTCTACCAACTCCCCATCTTTTACATTCATTTGTAACTTGATCCAAGAACAACTCTGCACTTTTGGGAGGAGAATCTCTTCCATCAGTAAAACAATGAAGAACCAAATCATCTCCTGTGAGTGCATTATCATGAGCCATTCTAATAATTGCAAATACGTGATTAATCGAAGAGTGGACAACACCTCCACCAATACAGCCCATTATATGGAGTTTAGATTTATATTTCTTCACATTAGCAATCATTGCAAGAAGTGTTTCATTTCTAAAAAAATTTCCTGAAGTAATAGACATATCAATTCTAGGAAGCTCTTGGTAAACAACCTTTCCTGCACCCATATTTATATGCCCAACCTCACTATTTCCATCTACTCCAGGTGGAAGTCCAACTTCAGTTCCTGAGGCATACAAATACCCATGAGGAAATCTTGGCCATAGATAATCTAAGGCTTTTGTTTTAGCAAGTGTAACTGCATTACCAGGTCCAGGAGGAGCAACTCCAAGCCCGTCAATGACCACTAACACAAGGGGTTTTGGGCGTTTTTGTACTAACATATTTACAATTAGTATAGAGGAAGTTACGCCAGATATCAAAATATCATGATGAAGATATTACTTTCTCCTTTTATCCGTCCAAACATTCCACCACCAAACATTGGGTTCACTTTTCATGGCCAATTCAGCAATCTTTTTAGCAGTCTTGGAGTATATTGATTTATATTGTGCGTTAGATTTTAACCAACGTTTTGCTTCAACATTTCCTCTATGTTCATATTCTTTTAGAAGATAAATTTGATCCAATAGGTCTGCGTCCTTTGCAATTTTAGATTCCTTAGACTCCCTCTTGTTATATTCTTCCATAACAGTAAAGATTTCATTGTCATTTACAATCCCATCAAGCTGATCTTTCATAATCTCTTCTTCATATACCTTTACATACTTTTTATGAACCCAGTTCTGATCTCCTGACCTAGCTTCAGATACATCATGAAATAGTGCCATCTTAATAACCTTGTTTGGATCCACTTTCTCTTCCACTGCTAAAAAATAACTAATAACAGTTACCCTATATGAGTGAGATGCTATGTTATCTGATAGGTCATCTGTAAGTAATGTTTGTCTATGAGATCTTGCAAGTTTTCTTAATGTTCCAACCTCATAAAAGAATTTAGTAAGTCTTTCTAAGTTTTTTTTCATGACACACTTTTATTACATTTCCCCATAGATTGCAATACTTCTGGTTTTACAAAGGTTAATACATCTTGTTCATAAAGAAACTGAATCGTTAAATTTACTGGATCAGAAAGCTGATCCGGGTTATATGCGCCAAATAAATCAGATCTGTAGGATTCCTTAAGGTCAAAAAATCCAAATCTTCCAATTACATACCTGAAATAGTACATTTGAGTTGGATCCACTATTTGTTCAATATACCTTATCCCAAATTCCTCACTACCATATTTTACCTTTAATGTTTTAGCAAAATCTGGAAGTAACCAAGGATATAGGTCATAGGATAACTTTGGATCAAAACAGTCATCGCATTCATCAACAAACAAAACACTTGGGTTAGGTCTAGGGGAGAAATATATTTTGAAATCTGAATCTGCACAATATGTATGACATAAAAACCTTGAAAATAGCTGATCAATGGAGTCAGTCTTAGAAATATCGGGTTCATGTTCAAGCATATTTTATATATGTAACTCCAAACTATTTCCTTATTATCTCCGACTTGAAGAATCTTTCTTGAAATTCAGTTAATACTACTATCTCTTCATCAGAATATTCCTTTCCTTCGGGAACCACAATTAGTTTGTCATCATCATCATTAAGTCTATGAATTATGGCAATACAAGTCCCCTTAAACTCATCAATTGGTTTAAATACACCTAACACGTATGCATCTACTTCTTCACCATCAGCAGCCATTGTATTTGGAATAAACCCATAATTAAATGGATAGTAATAGTCATGTTTAGGATGTTTAGTACCAAGTGGCCTATCTATCTTTACATTTACTAAAGTGTTTAGATATTTTTCATTATCCATAAGAACAAATCTAAAATGTATGTATAGGGTTAGAAAGCTTTGATAAATACTTATGAAACATTTCTTTTGTAAGTTCAACTGTTGCAGTATTTCTATTAGGATGGAAACCTACAATTTCAGCATCATAAACAATTTTTGAAATATACACATTAATTAGGTAATCCTTATCATTAAGAAGCCCAAATGGAGATACACTTCCAGGCTCTACTCCAAGAAGCTTAAGCATATCTTCTTTTGACCCGAAAGTTAATTTCTTTTCATTGATCTTTTCTCCAAATCCCTTCAAATCCATCTTTTCAGAAGCAGGAATTATTACTAAGAAGTAACTATCTGCTTTTTTACTCTTCAAAAAAAGATTTTTACATGCAAGCCCTGGAATATCTTTAATCTCATCAGCCTCTTTAGTAGTAAAGACAGCCTTATGCTCGTGAATAACATATTGAATGTTATTCTGTATTAAATACTCTATTACATTAACCATATTTATCGTTATACCAAATATACAGAATAGATTACAGTTAAAGAAAAATATAAAAATATAGACAACAAAAAAGGGAGAAAGTTTATGGCTTTCCCCCTTTTTATTTCCTAACTAACTTACTACCTTGCCCCCATCTCTTTTGCACTTAGCGGTATAATTGTACTAGAAGTACTGCTTGTTGATGCACTAGATGTAATACTACTAGTAGAACTTGAAAGTGAACTTATCTTACTACCTTCATGTTCATTCTCAACTTCAGATTTACCATCATTAAACTCTTTTTCACCTTTTGATGTTCTACTGAATGAGGAAGAATTGCTTCCATAACCTTCATTAGAATTTTCTGCAGATTCCTTTCCTTCAGATTTTCTATTTAACTCTTTAGTACTTGAAGAATCTCCAACAGATGTTTCTGAAGAACTTTCAGATGAGCTCGTTAATTCATGTGACACGTCCTCTTGAACCTGTTTTACTGAATTTGAGTTTTCAGTATCTCCACTTACTAATAGATTAGTTAGTATCTGATTAATTAGCACTTCGTCATTTTGAAATTGAGTGTTTAATCCAGCTAATAGGGATTTCTCAGTATCTGTAAGTGTTGAACTCTTACTAGTTAAGTTTGCCAGTTCTTCCTTTAGATTTTTCTCTTGTAATTTAACCTCTGTTATTGCTGCTTTTACAACTCTTGGATCATTATTTTTGCTAACAGAGTTAAGTTCTTTTAATCTCTTTTCGAATAATGACATTTGAAGTTTTACTTTTGCAACTGGATCAGTTGTAAAAGATTCCTGAACTTTCTCTACAGCTCTGTTTATTGGGTAAAGAAGATCACCTGGATTACTTGCACCAGCTGCAGACACTATACCAACACTTGAACCTAGTACTACTAGTACTGTTAGAACGCCAATTGAAACTTTAACTTTCGTATTCATTTTCATAGGAGATAAAAAATAAAATAACCTATGAATACTAGTACGAGCATTTTTTGAATCGGTTACATTTGAATTTAGATTCATTAAATGATTCAAAGTGGATTCTTTCCAAGAAGTTTTTGCCTGTGGTCTTATCTGTTTTAATGTTTTTATTAATTCTTCTTCTTTCATTTTAATTTTCAACTATTTTTTTTAATTTCCCCATTGCTCTATGAAGCATAACTTTAGTTGCTATATAGTTTTTACCAATTATTTTAGAAATATCTTTTATATCTAAATCTTGTATATATCTTAATGTAATAATCTCTTTATCTTGTTCACTAAGTTTTACAAGACCATTCTTCACTACTTCCATCATTAAGCTACTCTCAGTATTTTCCAATGAGTTATTTATTCCCAAATCCTGTTCTTCTTCATTAATGCTTTCCTCGTTCTTAGTAGTTCTTTGAAAATCTATTAATGTATTTCTAGCAACAATATATATCCAATTCTTAAGAGATGACTTTGACTGATCAAATAGATCTCTTTTATTCCAAACCTTAATAAAGACATCCTGAGTAATATCTTCAGCAAGCTCCTTCCTATACCCACACCTTACAAAGATATATCTATATATCTGTTCATTTAAGGCTACAAACACTTCTTCTAAATCTTTTTTGCTTTCTATCTTTTTAATATTCATAAGTCTATACGAAAAAACACACTAATAGTTACAAAAATAATTTATGTAAAGTCCTGCTAAAAGAGGCCTAAGCTTAACATAAAATATATGGATGTGTAAATTCCTGAAAATAATCTTAGATATTTATTGAAGATATAGATACTAAGTTCTACTGATATTTTTGCTATTAAAACTGAAATTTATTGCAACGTGCTTTTAATTGCAAGAGCCTTTTTAATCATTCTTTGCATTACTACTTCAGAATTATATTTTTCAATATCCTCTATTTTTATCCACTTAATTTCTTTAGATTCAGAACTGACTTTAAGTTTTGCAGACCTCTTTGCCATAAGAATTATTCTTACGTCGTAGTGAATATGATCAGGTTCCCCTTTATGAGCAGGAATTGGATGATGATCCAAACAAAATATTCCTGTATATGGATAAATGAATTTAACATCAGGTAGTCCTGACTCTTCAAATGTTTCCCTAAGTGCAACATTAAATGGATTTGCTTCTCCATCTGAATGACCTCCGAATTGAATCCATTTATCTAATTTCATATGGTGATTAAGTAGTACTTCACTGAAGTCTTCGGATACAACAAAAGAAGAACCAGTAATATGCCCTGGAATACATGTTCTATCAAAACAATTTTCGTTATTTTCCAGGAATTTAATTATCGCAAGTCTGGATTCTTCTTCCTTTTTATCAAAGGAGATGAAGTCTTTTAAGTGTCTATATAGGAAGTATCTTTTATCTGTGAAGTTCATTGGAGTTGGTTTAATAATTTTGTATAAACAAAATGGTCGGGGCGACTAGACTCGAACTAGCGACCTCTCGCTCCCAAAGCGAGCGTTCTAGCCAACTGAACTACGCCCCGACTGATTCATTTTACCAGAAAGTGAGTAAAGATTTCACTTTTTTCTTTTTGGGAAACTCAATTTAGCCTTTTTGTGTAGCGTTCTCTTGGATAAAAGAATACTTGATTCAACATTTGCCACTATTTCCTTAGTCTCATTTATCCTGTCTTTATTCACAGAAATCCCAGTAATACCGCTTTGAATAAGGGTTTTGATCTTACTCTCTGAAGTTTCATCACTAATCAGGTTTCCTGTAACAATTATAGGTATATTCTCTTTAATACTTATTTGAGTTATTTGATCAATTAGACCAAATACTCCGCTATTCTCAATATCATATGAAGTAAATCCTTCAAATGAATTATCTGCTCCAAGAAGTAGTTGAACAAGATCGTTAGTATCTACGATAATCCCATCTATCCCTAGATCAATTATTTCCTTTACTGCATATGCCATAGCTGGAGTTTCTATACTTACATATATCTTAAAACTACTAGATCTTTTAAATCCATATTCAAGAATTTTCTTTTTAATTTCAGATACTTCTAAAACAGATCTTGCATAAGGAATATTTACCCAAACATTCTTAAGTCCATCTACATTTCTCACCTTTCTAATTGCCTCTAGCTCTATTTCAAGAAGACCATTTGTGTTAAGTAAGGAATATGCTCCTCTGTTTCCTATAAGAGGGTTCTTATCTAACTTTGTATTCTCTATTTCATTAGACTTAAAATCTGCAAGTCTATATATAACTGGTTTTGGATTAAAAGCTTCACTTACTTTCTGAAGTGACTTTCCAATATTTTCCTCAAGTTTTGACTTTAATTCTTTGTTTGTTAAAACTTCTGTAAGAGAACTTCCATATTTAGTTAACAACATTTCTGTTCTAAATAGTCCTACTCCATCCATATACAGGACATCTTCGAGCGTTACAGAAGATGGGTCTTGAAGACTTAACATAATCTTTGTTGCAGTTTCTACCCTTGAGTGGAGAACAGCAGGCTTCGAAATCTTCTCCATTTCTTTTTCTATCTTCTTCTCTTCTATCTTAACCTCTTGCTTTACTTCTTTAATTTCCTTAACAGTCATTCTGTCTATGAATGTCTTTTCAAATTCAGATTCAATTAATCCTTTTGCTTCTAATCTACTTTCAAGTTCAATTTGTTTTTGAGGTTTTGGCTCAATAAATATAACTTCTGGCTTTTTAGTCTCAATTTTAGGTAATTCCTTTTTAACTTCAACAACTATTGGTTCCTTTATCTCTTCCTTCGTAACTTTTCTCTCAACTTTCACCTCATAAATCTTTCCCTGCGTTGCATCTATACCAATATTTTCACCTTGTTTTAATATTTTTGTAGCAATAGTTGCACCTACAATACATGGGATTTTGTAATCCTTTGCAAGTAAAACCACATCATTAATTGTTCCAGCCTCATCTAGAATAATTCCGCCTGCATTTTTTAGGAAACTTACATACTTAGGAGAAATTGACTCAATAACTGCAATATCTGTCTTTACTATCTTTATTAACTCTTCTTCGGCAGTAATAATCTTAACTTTTCCAACTAGGGAACCAACTACAGCAGAGGAACCTGTTAGGAGAAGTTCATAAGATTTAGGATCGAAAATTACTTTTTGTACTTCTTCTTTTTGCACAACCTTTTCTTCAACTACTTGTTCTAATTGTTCTTCTTGTTTTTGAGGCTTTTCTTCTTTCTTTACTTCCTTCTGAGGTTCTTCCTTTACGTACATTTCAGCAAGTTTAGGCTCTTCTTTATGCTTAAATATCTTAATATCTCCAGTTACACCAAGCTTTCTCTTCAAATCTGCTAGAGTTCCAGTCTCTTCCATTTCACTAACCGAATTAGCCCTATCTTCGATTATCAATTTAGAAAGTTCAGAAACAGAATATATCCAAACCCTTCCAGATTCGTAAAACCAAATAACTTCAATAGGTTTCTTGTTAAAAGCTTTTTCTATAGTATTGGATACTTTGAGAAGTTGTTGGATATATTTATCTTCAAGTTTTTGTTTGTGTTGCCATGTTTTCGTGATATTCACTCTAAAATTTGAATCTTCACCACTATTTGCACTCCCTTTTCTTATAAGCATCCACTCTTGAGGTACTATATATTTTTGTAAAATCTTTCCAGATTCTTTTTCAACAACATAGTGGTCTGGAGTAATTTCTCCAGATTGAATTGGATCATATAATCCAAGAATTGCTTCTATAAGTATATTATTAGGATTATCGTCATATGAATTTACTGTAAATAAATTTCCAGATATCTCAGGTTGAACCATCTTTTGAATTAATACCGGATAATTCAAATTCATAGCAGAAATATCTTTGGTCTTAAGATAGTATAAGTATTCAGGTGTAAATGCAGAAGCTAGTACAGCTTTTATAGTCTTAGTTACATCCTTAAGTCCTTTTACATTTGAGTAAGAAGAATAGTTAAATCCTTTAGGAGCTTCTATTCTATTTACTGAAACCTCAGCCATTTTTATTTGGGTGTAGGAATCGCTAAAACCACTAAGTGCAGAATAGAATCTTGTTATTTGCTTATTTACTTCTCCTGAGAATTCACTCTCTATAATCTTCTTTTGAATCTGTATAGATATCTTCTTAAAATCACTAACGCTATCTAGGTT
>JBAXRR010000017.1:0-23976 GCA_037131125.1 bacterium | reverse complement strand
GTATAAAGTTTTGGAATTCTGGCCATGTAATTAATAGGAACATTAGTATAGATATTACTAATGTCTCTACGGTTACTTTTAAGAGTGTTTCGAGGCCTTTTTTTGTATAAATTGATAGAAATTCTTCTGCAATAATTAATACTAATAACAGAACTATACTGTCAATATTTACAAATGCTGTTTTGTAAAGTGCTCCTGCTAAAACTAAAGAGAGTAAAATAATCAAACAAAGGAAGATTATGGTAATCGCTTTTTTGGGAATAAAATGCATGTTAATTCTGTTCGTTCCAGCTTTTATTATGATAGTTGCTAGAAGAATGAAAACAATAATAAATACTCCATATTTCAAAGCACCAAGTACATCGTATCCACCTGCATTAGTGAGTGATAGTTGAAAAAAAATGTATGTTAATACTAGGTGAGGGTAGAGGTTGAATGTTCTTAGCCCTATTATGTACCTGCTTATTCCAATTAGGGTTGCTAGTAGTGGTAGCGTATATAAAAAGATTACTGTGCTTTGAGGAAGCTTAGCAACCTCAATTAAATAACTGGTTATTGGATCCATTTTGTTTATCTAATCAAATAAAAAAGAGTTCCATCTTTACCCATTATATAACTATATAGATAAATTAGGAACTCTTTTTATACTGTTCAAATCAATTGACAGTAAAGCAGAATTATTATTTTAACTCTACTTTTGCACCAACACCTTCTAACTCTTTCTTCATTTTTTGTGCATCTTCTGTCTTTACACCTTCTTTAACTGTCTTTGGAGCACCGTCAACTATAGCTTTTGCTTCCCCAAGTGCTAAACCTGTTAATTCTTTGACCTTTTTGATTACGTCAATTTTCTTTGCACCAGCGTCTGCTAATACTACGTCCCAGCTATCTTTTGCTTCTTCTGCTGGAGCTGCTACTGCTGCTGCACCTGCTACTGCTACTGGAGCTGCTGCGCTTACTCCAAATTTCTCTTCCATTGCTTTAACCAATTGAGAAAGTTCTAAAACTGACATCTTAGAAACCTCATCAATGATCTTTTTTGCATTGTCTGATAGGTTATCCATTGAGATAAATATATAAAAAATAATTAAATATTTTGCAATTTACTTTTTTTCTGAAATTGCTTTAAGTGCGAATACAAAGTTCTGAATAATAGAGTTATTGACTCTAACAAAAGAACTTACAGGTGCCATAAATGTTGCTAATGTCTTAGATAACATAACTTCATATGATGGAAGTGTAGCTATTTCCATAACACTTTCTTTTCCAATCATTTTCTTTCCATAAATACCTGAAAGAATTTCTAACTTCTTAGATTCTTTTGCAAAATCATTTAAGATTTTTGCACTTGAAGTTACATCATCATTTGCAAAGACAACTGCATGCTCTCCTTTGACGAATAATGTGTCTCCGAGCTTTACATCAGGTAAAGTTTCGTTCATTGCCTTAGTGAAAAGGGTATTCTTGACCACATTAAACTTTGCTTTTGACTTGGAAAGTAAAAGCTTTAGCTTAGTTGAATCATTTGCAGTAACTTTTGTTGGCTTTACAAAGTAAATAGCTTTTGCATTTGCAATGCTCTCTTTATACTTTGTAATCTCTTCGTTCTTTTGTACTTTTGTTTTTGACATATTCAAAAAAAAAGATTATCGGAAACGACAATCTTTATATAACAAATAATTAAGATTCGTCTCGACAGGTTATTAAGCTTTCGCCCCTGTTTTCACTGACAATAAATTTATTCTATTGTGTAAGTATTCTAATATATTTCTACTTACTTTGTCAAAGTTTTAAGCTCAGAAAGCTCCATTTTTACTGGCTTTGACATTGTTGACTTGATTACAGCACTTGTAACAACTCTATCTCCATATTTGTTTATTGCTCCAAATACTTCTTTCATAAGTCCAACAAAGTTAGCTTTTAGTTCAGCCTCTGTCATGCTTACTTTTCCAAATTTCAAGTGTAGTGCACCACCTTCGTCTGCTCTAAAGTCCAATTTACCTTTCTTGTACATACCAATAACTCTCTTTAAGTCAGTAGTAACTGTCTCATTTTTAGGATTTGGCATAAGACCTTTTGGTCCTAAAACCTTACCTAAAACTGAAATTTTTGCCATAACTGATGGAGTAGCAATAAGTACATCAAAATCTGTCCAACCACCTGAAATTTTCTTAACAAGATCCTCAAGTCCAACAAAATCTGCTCCAGCTTTCTTTGCTTCTTCTGCATTTTGTGCATCAGCAAGTACTGCAACCTTTTTTCCTTCCTCAAAAGGTTTGTCAAAGACTACTGAAAATCTAATGCTATCTTTTTTATTCTTCTCTGGAAGAGTTAACTTTAATTGACACTCTAATGTTTCGTCAAATTTAGCTTTCTTTCCTTCCTTTATTGATTTTATTATTTCGTCGAATGTGTTATTTGCCATTTTGTATTATTAAATATGATTAATATTCTATTATTTTTCTATTTCTAGTCCCATGCTTTTAGCACTTCCTGAAACAGAAGCAATAGCTGATTCTAAGTTATCTGTATTTAAGTCTTGCATTTTTACTTTTGCAATTGATTCAATATCAGATAATTTAATTTTACCTATTTTCTCTTTGTTAGGTTTTCCTGATCCTTTCTTTATCTTTAGTTTTTGTTTAATAAGTTCTGTTACAGGTGGTTTCTTGAATTCCATTCCAAAGCTTCTGTCTTCGTAGACTGTAAGAATAACTGGAATAACTAATCCCATTTGATCCTTAGTTTTTGCGTTGAATTCAGTACAAAATAATCCAATGTTAACACCATGTTGACCAAGAACTGGACCTAGTTTTTGACCTGGAACAGCTTGTCCTCCTGGAGCTTGTAATTTAATAACTGCTTTTACTTTTTTTGCCATTTGAATATATTAATATATCTAAAATTACATTCTAATAATCTGTAGGAAGTCCAACATAACAGGAGTTTCTCTTCCAAACACTGTAAGAAGAATCTTAACCTGTCCTTTTGCATCATTGATTTCTTTTACTGTTCCTACGAAATCTTTGAATGGTCCATCTACTACTTTTACTGCGTCTCCTATCTCGAATTTCGCACTGTATTGAGGCTGTTTGACTTTCGAGAAGTTAACTATACTGTCTACTTCAGCTTCTGTAAGTGGAGTAGGTTTCTTGGCTGTTCCTACAAATCCTGTAACACCTTCAGATTTGCGAACAAGTGTCCAAGTGTCATTATTCATTATCATTTTAATGATCACGTATCCTGGAAAAACTTTTTCCTCTATGTTCTTTTTCTTTCCATCTTTAATTATTATCTTTTCCTGAGTTGGAACTAAAACTTCAGTAATAAGTTCAGACATATTATTGACACTTACTCTTTGTTTGATTTGTTCAGCAACCTTGTTCTCATGCCCGCTTGAGCAGTTAACAATAAACCATCTTGGCTCTATCTCACTCTTAATATCCATAAGGTAAAAATAATAAGTTACGTTACTTTAAAATTAGATCTCTTAACTTAAAGAAAAGCAAGTCTAAACCTGCTATTATCAATGTAAATACTACTATTCCAGAAATTACAACACCTGTGAATCTTGCTGTTGTTTTAAGATCTGGCCAATCTGTTAATTTAATCTCTAAAAATGTATTTTTAAAAAAATTCAATATTGTTTTCATTTATTCAAAATCTTAAAAGATTTGAAATTATAAAAGAAATGAGCTCTAAATTCAATTAAACCTGGCAGGTGAGGAGGGATTCGAACCCCCAACACGCGGTTTTGGAGACCGCTGCTCTACCGATTGGAGCTACTCACCCAACGAGATAAAAGAGCTAACGACTTCAAAACCCAGAAAACTAGCTAACCTTAACTTCCTCAAATACCTCATGTTTCTTTGTCTTTGGATCATACTTACTAATCTTTACTTTTTCCTTTGTATTAATCCTATTTTTGTATGTGGTGTAATGAGTTCCAGTTGCCTTATTTGCAACTCTAATAAGGATTCTATTTCCCTTTTTTGCCATCTAAATTAACGTAATATATTAATAATATTCAAATAAGTTATCCAAATTCTCGGATTACCTATGACTGAAGTTCTTGACGGACTTTGTCGTATATGACTATACCAGAAGCAACGCTCATATTCAAAGAATTTATCTTAGAAAGTAGGGGAATCTTAACAAAGAAATCACACTTATTCTTAATTTCTTCGCTTAAAGAGTGGTCTTCTCCTCCAATAATTAAAGCAATTGGTCCAGTTAAATCTTCATCATAATAGTAATTTTTAGCTGTAACTTCTATTCCTACAATTTTTATTGCATTATCATGTAACATCTTCAAGGCTTGGAATATACTGTCTTTTGCTATCACAGCATGTTCTGTTGCACCCATGGAACCTCTTGATACTTCAGCACTTATTTCAGCATCTTGAGGTATTATGATTCCATTAGCCCCAGCACAAACTGCAGTTCTAATGATTGCTCCTAAATTGTATTCATACAAAACTTCTCGAATAATTACAAAGAAAGGGATTTTGTTTTCCTCTTCAGTCTTCTTTATTAACTCACGAGTACTATAGTACTGAAGATTTCCAGCTCTGACTCCTATTACTCCTTGGTGAACACCAGTTTGACTTAATCTATCCAAGGTAGATTTTTCAACCTTTTCAAGTCGAATCTTTCTCTTTTTAACAAGTTTAAGTATTTCAGATATTTTCACATCATTAGGAATACTATCTTGCATATATATTTTTTCCATATTACTTCTAGCTCTCAATGCCTCGAGTAGGGGATTTCTCCCTTCTATTTGAATCATGTTATTTGTAACAATATTAATGTATAGATGGAGCTGAAATCGGGACTCGAACCCGAGACCTTTCCCTTACCATGGGAATGCTCTACCAACTGAGCTATTTCAGCACAGTTAGTATTCTATCAGAGAATTGGAATATTTATAATGGGAAAATGTTATTGAACTTTCTTTTCTTCATACATCTCAACAAATCCACATTTTTGACATTTGTAAGAATTAACAAGAGATATACCATTTAATGCTTTTTCTATCTTTCTTCTTGCTAAATCTCCTTTTCTCCAATATCCAATATCATAGATTATTCCTTTTTCCATTGTTGAATTACATTTAGGACACATGTGTTGCTCTTCAGGGGATTGTGGGGTATCTGACATTACTTTGTGGTAATAAGTAATAATGGAGCCGAAGACAGGACTTGAACCTGCGACCCACGGTTTACAAAACCGTTGCTCTACCACTGAGCTACTTCGGCGTGACCTACATTATACACAAGAAATGCTCCAGAGCAAAGTTTTACCATTAGCGCACTAGGCCTTACCATAAGTAAGGGGTACAACCTTGGGTAATCCACGGACCACCCAAAAGAACAGTACCATTTAAGAAATTGTAAGGACATTTTCAGCGCTAAAACCAACTAATGCCCTAGAGCAATTTAAGTATAACAAAGTGAAAGGAAAAATATAAGTAGGGCAATTTCTCTAAATCGCTTGCTAATTAACCCCCATATATTATAGAATCTCTTTACTTTGTAAGTTAAATTTGAATCTAAATTATGGGAAAAACTTGTTACATTTCAGGAAAAACTACATCTTTCGGAAATAGCAGAAAACATCAATATGGTGGAGGATGGGCATATAGAGCTCCTGCAACTAAAAGAAACTGGAAACCAAACTTAAGAAAACTTAAGATTGTTGAGGACGGAACTCCAAAGACAGTATACATATCTATGAAATACTACAAAAAACTTAAGCAATCTATTGCTAAGTCTTAATTTGTAGAAATATTCTTTTCAAATCTTCAATTATATATTTCTTGCTAATGCTTGTCGCCTATGATATAGGGATTAGACAATGAATATTATAGATAGAATTCTAAAATCCTTAACTCTAGATGTAGGTATTGATTTGGGTACTTCTAGCACTTTAGTAAGTGTAAAAGGAGTAGGAATTGTTGCTCACGAACCTTCTGTTGTAGCTTTGAATAAGAATAATAATCAAGTACTTGCTGTTGGTAACGAAGCTAAAAAAATGGTTGGAAGAACTCCTGCTAATGTTGTAGCTATAAGGCCTTTAAGAGATGGAGTTATAACAGATTTTGATACTACAGAGGCAATGCTTAGATACTTCATTGAAAAAGTTCATGTAAATACAAAATCTTTTAAAATCCCTCGTCCCAGAGTTGTAATAGGTATTCCATCTGCAATTACTGAAGTAGAATCTAAAGCAGTAAAGGATGCTGCAATTTCTGCAGGAGCAAGAGCAGCGTATACAATCGAAGAACCAATGGCAGCTGCAATTGGAGCAGGACTTCCAATTAATGAAGCTACAGGTAGTATGATCATAGATATTGGAGGAGGAACTTCAGATATTGCCGTTATTTCATTGGGAGGTATTGTTGTAGATAATACAATCAGGATTGCAGGAGATGAGATGGATCTCGAAATTATTAATCATGTTAAGAATAAATATGGACTCCTGATTGGTGAAAGAACAGCTGAAGAAATAAAGATAAGAATTGGTTCGGCTTGGCCACTTGAAAAAGAACAAACATCTGAATTAAGAGGTCGTGATCTTGTAACTGGACTTCCAAGAACAATAGAAGTAAGTAGCGTTGAAATAAGAGAAGCATTAGTTAAAGTTTTGGATGTTATTGCCGAAGCAGCAAGAGACGCAATTGAAAAGTCACCTCCTGAAATCCTTTCCGATTTACTAGATAGAGGTATCATGATGGCAGGAGGAGGATCAATGCTGTGGGGAATTGACAAGTTTTTTGAAAGCAAATTAAATACTCCAATAGTTATAGCTCAGGATCCTATTACATGTGTTGTAAAAGGTTGTACTATGGTTTTGGATCAGATTGAGTTATTTAATCAGATACAATCAGAAGAAGCTGAATTAAGCTAATAACTACGTTTCTCAGATGAAAAAGGATACTTCGTTAAAAACCCGCTTCTTAATTTCACTTGTAATTTACGCAATCATATTTCTATTTCTGGACAAGTTTGGATTTCTAAATGGTATCAAATCTTCCTACGATTCCATCACTTCCCCAATTCAAAAGAGTTTTGTAAATGTTAATCAACAAGTACTATCCTTTCAGGAGACTCTTAATAATCTATCTAGTTATAAAGAGCAAGTTGAAAAGTTAGAAACTCAAGTAAATATCTTAAGAGAAACTCAGTTGAAACTGGATCTTCTTCAAAAGGAAAATGATATTCTTAGAAATCAATTGGGATTAAAATTACCACCAGGAAAGAGTCTTATAGAATCTGAAATAGTTAACTTTTCAAATTACAATTCTCCAGAGTATATTGTTATCAATGTAGGTGCTACGAATCAAGTTGTAAAAGGAGATGTAGTGGTTTCTGGTAAATATGCAGTGGGTATCGTTACAAATGTCTTAAGTAATACCTCTGAAGTAGAATTAATCACCTCAAAAAATACAAATCTTTCTGTGGAAAATATATCAGGATCTGCAAAAGGAGTTATGACAAAGGATAATAAAAATAGACTACTTATGACGTTAATTCTTCCAGAGGAACAAATTCTCGAAGGAGATCAAATTATCACAAGTGGACTCAATAGTCCTTTTCCATACGGTTTACTTATCGGTACTGTAGTAAAGGTTAACAAGTCTGCAAATAATTTTAATTCAGAGGCGGAAATTAATAAATATTTGGATTTTGTAAAACTCCAAAAGGTATTTGTAATAAAATAATATGTCGAAAATATTTATATTTATAACCACAACACTGATTTTATTATTGCAATTTAGTGTGCTGAAGATATTTCCATTTTCAGAACTCAATTTGGTTTTGATTATGGTCTTAGTGCTATATGAAAAATTTGATATCCCAAATTCAATTTTCATTTCAATACTGTTATTTGGTTTTGCAATAATTGAGCCAACAAAAACAGTAGGAGTGGTTCTTTTGGAATATAGTCTAGTTTTATTAATTTCTGAAACTTTATTTAAACTAATATCTAAAAGAGGTCTAAAGTTAATTAATCTAAGTGATTTAATATTCGTTACTGTTCTATATCATCTTTTTGAAGTAGTTCTTTTATTTGTATATGGATCTTTTAGTATAGACAATATTTTTAAATTGATCATTTCTTTTGTGTTGAATACCCTGATTACATATATTGTTCTTAATCTAGTCAATACAAAAAGAAAAAATAGGCTTGCAATGCCAAGACTAAGATAATTCTATGCAGGAAGTAAAAAACAGAAATAACAACAGACTATATTTATACTTGATATTGATTATAATATTCTTTCTACCAGTAATATTAAAATTAATAGATTTTCAAGTAGTAAATGGTGCTTCGAATTACCAACTTTCCAAAATATCTGTAGTAAGTAAAGAGTCTCTTGATGCACAAAGAGGAAGAATTTTTGATAGAAACGGTGTTTTGCTTGCATATGATGAACCTTCATATAAATTAGTAATAGATAATAGTCAATTTAGTGAATCTCTCGAAAAGGGAATAATAAGCAAAATAGCTGCATATACAAATACACCAGAAAGTGAGCTTTATGATTCGTATCTTTCTAAAACAAGAGATAAAGATAACAAAAGACTTTTATTCAAGGATATTGTTTTGCTAAGTTCAATAGAAAGAGATGAAGTGCTGTCAATTATTTCGAATCAAAAAGACCTTCCAGGTATAAATGTCGAAACAAATTTTAGAAGAAAATATCCATATGGAGATGTTTTGGCTCATGTAATGGGATATACAGGGGAAGCAAGTCAAAGTGATATATCAAGTGATCCTACCCTTCAAAAAGGAGATATCCTTGGAAAATATGGAATAGAAAAAAGCTACGACTCTATGTTAAGGGGCAAAAATGGACAGATAACAATCAACAAGATTGATGGTTCAGAACAAGTTACTCCTACAGTGAGTGGAAACGATATTTATTTATCTATAGATATAAATCTTCAACAAAAGTTATTCGATTCCATGAAAACGAAACTTGAGAAAGCAAATTTGAAATCTGGAGGAGCTACAATAATGGATACAAATACTGGAGAACTCTTAGCTATGGTTAGCTTTCCAAGTTTTGATCCAAACCTCTTTACAAAGTTTTTGAAACAATCTGATTATTCCAAATTATTATCTAATCCTAATCTTCCTCTAATCAACAAAGTAATATCATATCCTGTATCACCTGGATCAACATTTAAGGTGATAGTTGCAACTAGTGCACTTGAAGAAGGTTCCATTACAAAAGACACAGTTTTCGATTCTACGGGTTGCATAAGTATCGATGGAGTTAATAAATTCTGTGAAGCAGGTAAAGTATCCTACGGCAATCTTAATTTAGAAATGGGACTTGCAAAATCTAGTAATATATATTTTTGTAATGTAATGCTTAAATTGGGGATAGATAAACTAAATAAGTATGCAAGTATTATGAATTTATCAAGTAAAACAGATATAGATATACCCGGTGAAGTAACAGGCACAATTGCATCAAAAGAAATAAAGCGTAAGGTAGATAAAACAGATTGGTATGAAGGGGATTCTTGTAATACTGCAATTGGGCAGGGACTTACGAGACTTACCCCAATCCAGTTAGTAGATGTCGCATCGCTTGTTGCAAATGAAGGATATAACTATGTTCCTCACCTCGCTTTAGAAGTAAAGGATTCAAGAGGAAAATCAATTTGGCAATATAAGGTTACAAATTATACAAAAACTCCTTTTAATCAGGAAACTTTTAAAGATATTAAGACGGGGATGCATGCAGTTGTGAATAAAGGAGGAACAGGGTACACCTTGAAAGGAATGCCTGAAAATTTTGCAATTAAGACCGGTTCTGCTGAAGTAACCTCAAATGGGAATAAAAGTGCAAATTCTTTTTCAATAGGGTTTTGGCCATATGATGCTCCTAAATACGCTTTCTCTATATTCATCGAAGATGGATCATGGGGATACAATAGTGTTGAAGTATTAAAAAATACCTTCACAAAATAATACTGCGTTTAAATAATCCATGTAATTTATGCAAATAAATTCTTTGCTTTCTGGCAATTTATGGGAAATTTATGAAATTTATTCAATAAGCATGTCTGATTTGTATTACCCGATTCCACTAGAAAATATTTCTACTCCACCTATATCAATCTATTGTGTTGGTAATATTGAACTTCTTCATTCGTTAAATAAATCAATATCAATAGTTGGGAGTAGGCATCCAGATAAATATGGCATAGAAATGACTGAGTATTTTTCAGATATTATAGCTAAGAATAAGATTACTATAATAAGTGGTCTTGCACTTGGAATTGATTCTATTTCTCATAGGCAAGCACTACGCAATTCTTCCCCAACTATTGCCGTTATTCCTGGTTCTTTCGATAACCTTTATCCAAAGCTACACAGAGGATTAGCTCTTGAGATTGTTAAGAATGGGGGATTATTAATATCTGAATATTTGTGTAATAAAAATGTTGATAAGGATTCATTCAAAAGAAGAAACAGGATAATAGCTGGACTTTCACCTTGTACTCTTGTTACAGAAGCATTGGTGAGAAGTGGTAGTTTAATTACTGCAAGATATGCATTTGATTTTGATAGAGAAGTATTTGCAGTACCTGGGAATATAGATAACAAAATGTCTGCTGGATGCAATTTTTTAATTTCAGAAGAAACAAATATTGCAAAACTAGCACTTTCACCGGAAGCAATTATCCAATATATGAATTGGAATTAAAACTGTATTTGGAATTTATCTAAAATTCTTCCTGTTTTATCTTCTTCCTTTCCAATATTTTTAAATCCACCTCGAGTTAATACATCTTTGGATCTATAGTTGTCTTGTCTTGCAAGAGCAACAAGAGATTTATATCCAGCCTCTTTTGCCAGAGAAACTATTCCAAGTAGTGCATTTGTCATAAAACCAGTTATACCTCCATCTATCCAATACCCAATAGCTGCATTTTCAATATTATTGGATTTAATATCTATAGCTCCAATTATTTTTTTATTTTCATCTCTTATTACAAAAGGGAAATACTTTCCTTCTTTCCATCCTTTTTCAGACCATGAAAGGAAATCATGAGCTTTTTCAATTGGATAAGGTTTTCCTAAGAGCTTTTCACTAAATATGAATTCATAAACAAGTGGTTGATTACAGATGTCAGTTATATCTTGGAAATCACTTTCTGCTAGATCCAAAGATTCTCTAAGTGGTACTACATTGGCCTTTTTTTTAGGATTTTTGAAGTTTTGAATGGTAAATTCTTTCAGAGTTTCTTTATTTACAGTCTTTGAATTAGAGTTTTCCATAAAAAAGAGAAACTGTAATATGTAAATTTACATAAGTGTACTTCTAGATAGTAACGATGTAAATAGTCAAAATAGAGAATAATATTAGCTAAATACCTCCTCTATAGACGGATTGAATAATAAAGTAAAATAGTGAAAAGAAGCCCTATTCTCCTTGAACAAATTGAATTTGTTGATATAATGAAATCCGTATTGTCTTTTTAATTTCAATATTTAAATTATACATTTTATGGTTAATACTAAGGAAGAAAAAGCTCCAGTTAAAGCTATTGTTTATGCTCCAGAACTACCTACATCAAAAGAATTTTTAAAGGCTGGTGTACATTTTGGTCATCAGACAAATAAATGGCATCCAGGTGCTAAAAGCTTTATCTATGGTGAAAGAAATGGAATTCATATAATTGATGTTAGTAAAACAATAGAATCTTTGAAAATTGCTCTCGCTGAAGTTGCAAAATATGCTACATATAACCCAGTTTTAATAGTTGGAACTAAAAATCAGGCTAAAGAAATTGTTGAGGAAGTAGCAAAGAGATCTGGTGCATATTACGTAACTCACAGATGGGTTGGAGGACTTTTAACAAACTTTAAAGTTGTTAATAAGAGTTTAGAAAGACTTAGAAAATTAGAAACAGATTTTGAAACCGGTATTGAGGGTAGAACTAAGCAAGAAATTGCATGGATGAAGAAGGAATGGATGAGACTAGACAGACTTTATGGTGGTATTAAGATGATGACAGAGCTCCCTAAACTTGTTATTGTTATCGATCCAAGTTTTGAGAAATCTGCAGTAAGTGAAGCTAAGAGATTAGGAATAAAAACTGTAGGTTTAGTAGATACTAATACTGATTCCGGTCTAGTAACTTACCCAATATATACTAATGATGATGCTTTAAGTGCACTTCAAATGGTAATTAATTTAATTGGAGATGCAGTAGAATTTGGTAATAAGGGAAATGGAATTAAGCATTTCTATAAAGACTATTCTAAATTTGAAGTAAAAAAGTTAGTTTCTCAAGCTGAAGCTGAAAGTGCTCCTAAGGTTAAAAAAGTTAGAGTAAGAGTAGCAAAGGTTGCAAAAGAAGTTAAAAAGGTTGAAGAAGTTAAAGAAGTAAAAGAAGAGAAAAAAGAAAAAGTAGTAAAAAAGGCTCCTGTTAAAAAGGTAGCTACAGCAAAGAAATCTACAAAGACCGTAAAGAAAGCTAAATAAAATAGAGGGCAAGTAAAATCTTTATTTAATTTCATAAGGTAAAACTCATGGTAAAAATTAGCATGGATGTAATAAAACAGTTAAGAGAGAAATCTGGTGTTGGTTTCGCAGATTGTAAAGTTGCACTAGAAGAAGCTAATGGAGATTTAGAAAAAGCTTATGAAATTCTCAGAAAGAAGGGTATGGCAAAGCTTGCAAAAAGATCGGATAAAGAGACAAATGCAGGTTATGTTGGAACATATGTTCATCATAATGGACAATTAGTAGGTATTGCAGTTGTAACAACTGAAACAGATTTTGTTTCTAGAGATGAAAGTTTTCAAACTTTTGCAAAGGAAATGGCAATGCAAGTTGCTTCACAAAATCCAGAATATATTAATATTGAAGATGTTCCAGCAGAAAGAGTTGCTAAAGAGAAGGAAATATATATGGCAGAAGTAGAAAAAACTGGAAAACCAAAAGCAATTGCTGAAAAAATTGCTTCTGGAAAGCTTTCTAAATTTTACGAAGAGGTTGTTTTAATGGAGCAACCATGGGTAAAAGACCCTTCAAAGAAAATTAAAGATGTATATAACGAGATATTGGCAAAACTTGGAGAAAAAATACTTGTAAGAAATATTTACAGAATAACTATTTCCGGGTAATATATAGTATATGATTTCTACTTTACAAGAATTTAAAATACAGTCACTTAAAACTATTGATCATTTGAATCAAGAGTTTGCAAAGATTAGGGCAGGAAGGCCTAGTGTAGATATTTTAGAGGGTGTACTTGTAGAAGCGTATGGCTCAAATATGCCAATCAATCAGGTGGCTTCAGTTTCCGTTGTAGATTCTAATATGATACTTATCTCTCCTTGGGATAAAACTCTTCTTGAATCAATTCAAAAAGCAATTCAAAAAAGTAATTTAGGAATCAATCCTGTTGTGGATGGGGAAACTATTAGATTAGTATTTCCTGCATTAACAGAAGAGAAACGTAAGGAATTTGTAAAGGTTTGTTCAGCAAAGGCTGAAGAGGCAAAGATTGGAATAAGACAACATAGAAAAGAGTATTTACAGTTCCTAGATAGTCAAAAAAAAGAATCTTTAATTACAGAAGATTTTCAAAAATCAGAGGAAGAAAAACTCCAGAACTCTGTTGATGCACAAAATGCCCAAATAGAGGCACTCCTAAAAGCCAAAGAAGAAAAATTGATGAAAATTTAATTAAATAAGTACCCAAATGGATCTAAACTTGCTCGATGCGGTAAAAACAATTGTCGTGCTTGTCTTTACAATTGCGATTGTAGTAATAATTCATGAACTTGGTCACTTTATTGCTGCAAAGCTTTGTAAGGTTAGAGTTGATGAATTTGCTTTTGGAATGGGTAAAATGTTATGGAGCAAAAAATATAAAGGAACTCTTTTTAGAATAAATCTTCTCCCAATTGGAGGATATGTAAAAGTATATGGTCAAGAGACAGCTGTAAAGGGGGATCCAGATAGTTTTAGTGAAAAACCTGCTCATAAGAGATTGTTTATCCTTGTTGCTGGTGTGTTTATGAATGTAATTTTAGCAATAGTTATTTTCTATCTTTATCTTCTATCTCTTGGGTTTGTAACTTACATGCCAAAGATAGCAGACTATAGTTTTCCAGGAATCAAAGAAGAGACGATTTCAAAGCCATGGATTAAAGAAGTTGCAGATGGTTCTTCTGCAAAAGAGTCTAATTTACCTATAAATTCAATTGTTTGGAGTGTTGACGGCAATGATGTTAGATCCACAACTGGCTTTTCTGAAATTGTAAGATCTAGTTTCGGCAAAACAATTGATATCAAAGTTCAGATACTAAGAGATCAGAGTTTTCAGGATTATAAAGTTAATGTGAATAAGAAGAACGCAGAAGGAATACCTGTTATTGGAGTTAGTCTTTCAGGCGTTGATTTCTATAAACTAGATTACACAGGACAAAAATTAACCTCTGGAATTGTTGAAACATATAATGTATTTGGATATTCAATGAAGGTTTATGGGGAGTTAATAAACGAATCCTTGAAAACAAAATCATTAGAGCCTGTTTCAGTTGGTACAGGTACGATAGTTCAAGTAGGTCAAGTCGCATATAGGTTCGTTGCTGCAAATAATTTCATAGATATTCTTTACCTAATAGGATCAATCAGTTTATCTTTGGCTTTCTTTAATATACTTCCAATACCTGCACTAGATGGGGGACATGTAATGTTTGTCATTATCGAGAAAATCAGAGGAAAAGCTCTCTCGGATAAGGTAATGGGAATAATCAATACGGTTGGATTTGCCTTACTCATGTTGCTGTTTGTAGTTCTTTTGTTTAAGGATGTTTTGCAAATTAGCTTCATTCAAGGTATCATTAAAGCTGTTTCCAGTTTATTGGGAGCAAAATAAATACGGAGGTGATATAACTTATGTCAGTAGTAGTGAACTCAGATGAACCAATAGATGCAGCCTTAAGAAGACTACATAGAGAAGTTCTAAGAGAAAATATTATTGAAGTACTAAAAGAGAGAACAACATATAGAACAGATTCACAAAGACTTGCGGCTATTCGTAAAGAATTTGCCAAGAGAAAAAGAAAGAGAAGACAATCTATAAGAAGAAGATCTCTTAAAGGTACTCCAAGAAGATAGTAAATTATCTCCTCGAATTAAAAAAGCGAGGAGATTTTTTTTGTGGTATATTCTCTATGTAAAATTCAATAAAACATGGAGACATTATACAGAAAATATAGACCACAAAATTTTGATGAGGTAATAGGGCAATCCCATATTATCCAAATATTAAAATCCCAATTAAATTCGAAGAATCTCTCGCACTCATATATATTTATAGGCCCAAGAGGCACAGGAAAGACATCTGTTGGAAGAATTTTAGCAAAGGCAATTAATTGTAGTGATCTTAAAGAAGGCAACCCATGCGGTAAATGTGAGAATTGTACAATGTTTCAAGAAGGTAGGTCTCTAGATGTTGTAGAAATTGATGCAGCTTCTAATAGAAGCATTGATGATATTAAGAATTTAAAGGAAAAGATAAGTTTTTCACCAATAAAGTACGACAAGAAAATATACATAATTGATGAGGTGCATATGTTGTCTAAAGATGCTTTTAATGCACTTCTTAAGACACTTGAAGAGCCACCATCTTATGTTGTTTTCATTTTAGCAACAACAGAGGTACAAAAGGTTCCCTTAACTATTCTTTCAAGATGTCAAAGATTTGATTTCAAACTTGCAAGTAATGAAGAGTTGGTTCAAGTCTTAGGTGGAATAACTAAAAGTGAAAAGAAAAAAGTTTCAAAAGAAGCACTTTCTCTTGTTGCTGAAATGGGAAAGGGAAGTTTTAGAGATAGTCAGACAATTTTACAAAAGCTTTTAACTCATTCAGAGGATGAATCTGAGATAGATTTAGATAAGGCTTACCAGATTCTTGGTCTCTCTTCTTACCAGAATGTTAAGAATTTATTTAACTTTTTGTATAAATCAGATTTTGAAGGAGCAAAGGAAATATTATATAGGGCATTATCTTCAGGAAATAGCCCAACAGAACTTTGTGTTCAATTAATAAGATATGGGAAAAAAGCTTTAAGTGTAAATAGCTACGAAAAGAATGAGGTATTTATGATATTAGAATTACTCTTTGGTTTAGAAAGGCAATTAAAACTAACAGATTATGACGATATCGCTTTCGAATTATATCTCTACAAGATTTCGACAAGAGGAAATGTAACAGTAGTAAAGCAAATGCAGTCAACCGAACCTACTAATAAAGCTCCTCAAGAAGAAAGTAGAAAAGAAGAGAAAATTGTTGAGAGTAAAGAAAAGTCTGAGAAAATAGAGGTAAAGGATGAGAAAATACAAGTAGAGGAAGTAAATGTTGTGGTTTTGAATCCAGAAGAAGATTTGATTATGATTAAAAAGATTTGGCCAGATTTTATATCAAGGGTGAAAGTTAAGAATATTCCTCTTGCGGGGCTTCTTTCAAATGCTGAGATACTAAATATTGAAGATAATGTTTTGTATTTAAGAATGAAATATAAGTTTCATAAGAGTAGAATTGAGAATAAGAAAGCTCTAGAGATCATCCTATCTGAATTGGAAAGTCTTACAAAGAGGAAGATGTCCATATTAGTTAATGTGATTGGAGATGCAGAGAAACTTGACCTCAAAGGAGAAAATGATATAGTCAAGGACGTGTTTTCGGATTTATTAAAATAATTTCAAGATTAATTTATTATAAAATATTTATGCAAATGCCTAATATTGGTAACGTAAAGGACTTTTTTAAACTTCAATCTGAAGCTAAAAAAATGCAAGATCAGATGAAACAACTTGTCATTGAAGGTGTTTCTAAAGATGAAGGTGTAAGTTTAACTATGGATGGTACACAAGAAATCTTGGAAGTAGAATTATCTGATGATCTTTTAAATCCACTTATGAAGGATTCTTTGGTAAAGCAGATAAAAGAAGCTTCAAAAGATGCTCAAAAGAAACTTCAAAAAGAGATGATGAAGGATTTTGATATGGATAAACTTAAAGGAATGATGGGTCAATGATCTATCCAAATGCATTACAAGGAATAATAGATGAGTTTGAAAGCTTGCCAGGAATTGGTCCTAAAATGGCAGGTAGAATTGCTTTGAACCTATTTAGGTATAAAGACAAGATATCTTCTCTTAAACATGCTTTAAACTCCATAGATACCCTAAGAAAGTGTATAAAGTGTAATGCTATTTGCGAAGGTGATCTTTGTAATATCTGTTCAGATGGACAAAGGGATTCAAGTAAGCTCATGATAGTAGAAGACTACTTTGATGAAGTAGTAATTGAAAATGCAGATTCATATAAAGGATATTACTATATTATTGAAGGATTAATTTCTCCAATTAATAATGTTTTGCCTTCAAATTTAAGAGTAGATGGTTTAACAAGGAGAATAAGTGAACTATCTAAGTTATTAGATAAGGGTAAAAAACTAGAGATAGTGTTTGCATTGAATCCCAGTTTGGAAGGGGATTCTACTATGATATATATTCAAAAGGAATTAGAATCAGATGAAAGACTATCTTTTTCTAGATTCGCTCTTGGAGTTCCTAGAGGGTCTGACTTAGATTATGTAGATAGTGATACACTTAAATCTGCATATGAATCACGAAGTGAAATTTAAATATTAATAATTAAGAAGTGAAAATACATTTTATAGGAGCATCTGGAACTGTAACTGGCTCATGTTATTTAATTGAAACAGACAAAACAAAGATAATAGTTGATGCTGGAATGTTTCAAGGAGATGATGTGGAAAAATATAATTATGAGAAATATGATTTTGATCCATCTACAGTTGATTATGTTTTTTTAACACATACTCATATTGACCATAGTGGTCTTATTCCAAAATTAGTTAGAAATGGATTTAGTGGAAAAATCTTTTGTTCTATCCCTACCAGGAGACTAGTAGACTTGCTTCTCTTTGATTCTGCAAAGATTCAAGAGAATAATTTAAAGAATTACAATAAGAAGAATAGATTAACGACTCATCAATCTCTTGCAGATTCATATGGCCATCTTGCTGAGTTTATATATTCAACTGCAGACGTAACTCTTGCACTAAATCTATTTGATCCAATCGAACTAGATACTCAAACTGTAGTAACTGATGAAATTTCATTTAAGTTTGTTGATGCAGGTCATATATTAGGAGCAGTTAATATCCAGTTAACTATTTCGGATAATGGTGAAACAAAGAAGTTACTTTTCTCAGGAGATATTGGCCATAAAGGGCAAGGTCTAGTTAAATTCTTTTCAGAACCAAAAGGATTCGAACCTAACTATATTGTAATGGAAGCACTATATGGTGGGGAAACCCATCCAGATAGAACTGGAACAGTAGAACAGTTCTTAGAGATCATAAATAAAACTATATCTGAAGGTGGTAATGTTTTAATTCCTTCTTTCTCTGTCCAAAGAACTCAAGAAATTCTTTTTGAGATCAAGAAGGCAAAGCAAATGGGTAAGCTAAGAAATAACTTAGAAGTATTTGTAGATAGTCCTCTTGCACTTAAGACAACAGAAATATACGAAAAGTCTTTCTTGTACCTAAATAGAGAGATCCAAGATTTCTTTGCAAGGAACGATAATGCTTTTGAATTTCCTTCATTAACTAAATCACAATCTTCAAAAACATCTGTAGGAATTAATAAAAAGAAAGGTGTAGTAATTATTGCAGGATCTGGAATGTGTGATGGAGGAAGAATACTTTATCATCTAAGTGTGAATCTTCCTATGAAGAATACATCAGTGATCTTAGTAGGTTTTCAAGCAGAAAATACTTTAGGAAGAGAACTTTCTGAAGGTGCAAAAGAAGTTGTAATTGCAGATAGAACAGTAAGAGTGAATGGTTCAATATACAACCTTAAGGGTTTTTCTGCTCATGCTGATCAAGGTGATCTATTAGATTTCTTTAAACAATACAATACGGAGTCTCTTAAGAAGTTATTCTTAATTCACTCTCAAGCAGAAAGAGCAAAAGCCTTTTATGATTCTGTCAAAGCTATTGATCCAACAGTAGAGATACAAATTCCTCAAAAGAAAGAAGTAGTTGAAATATAATTCTATTTCGTTCAGAATAGAACATTAATATATGCTAATTAGACTAGATACTTTTTTATGGCCCTTTTCTTAAGATCAAAAAAACTTGATTTAGAAACTAATGACACCCTGATTGCTGTTATCCATAAAGATGATGCAGATGAAGAGGGAATAGTAGCAGGAAGTACTGTGAATATAATTTGGGATGAAAATGCAAAGGGAACTGCTTTAGTAATAGATACTACATCAACTCTTGTCAAAAGGGGGCAAATCGGATTATTTTCAGATTTCTACAAAAAGTTTAATATTCACGATATGGAGATTCTTCAATTAGAGTTGGTATCTCCAAGAGAATCAATTGAATATATTCGAGAGAAGATGAGAGGTGCCAAACTGAGCTATGAAAAAATCCACACTATTGTCAGTGATATTGCTACAAATAGATTAAATCCTGTACTTACTGCCTATTACGTTGCAGCTGGGTATTCTCCAGGATTTGATGAAGATGAGGTTATGTCAATGACTAAGGCTATGGCAAATACTGGTGAGATGTTTAAGTTCGACGGGATTGTTGCCGATAAGCACTCCATTGGTGGTGTTGCAGGAAAAGGAATTACTCCGATAGTTATTCCAATAATCTCATGTATTCCAGATATTATTGTACCTAATACTTCAAGTCGTGCAATAACAAGTGCGAGTGCAACAACAGATATGTTAGAAGTTATTATGAAAATGAGTTTCAAGAAATCTGAACTTGAGGAGATGATAAAAAAGAATAGAGTATTTATGGTTTGGGGAGGAGGACTTGATTTAGCTCCTGCAGATGATCACATCATAAGAGTACAAAAACAATTAGGAATTGAATCTATCGATAAGTTTGTTGCCAGTATCATGGCTAAAAAGATTGCACAAGGAGTGAATCATGTCGTTTTCGATATTCCAATAGGTCCTGGTGCCAAAATATCTACTGAAGAGGAGTACAAACAAGTAGAAAGTGCGTTTAATAGAGTAGCAAGTCATTTTGGAATTGAGGTTGTGCTTCACAAAAGATATGTAAATTCAATTGATGGTCATGCTGTAGGACCTGCACTTGAATGTATTGAATTTTTAAGAATCTTCGAAGGAGATCTTATTGCAAGAGAAAGACAGCTTGAAGAAGATGCTGTTGCTATTGCTGCAGATCTTATAGCTCTGGTTAAGAAAATCCCTACAGATGAGGCCTTAAGAGTTGCATGGAAGATTTTTGAAAGTGGTCAAGCAGAACAAAAGTTAAGATCTATTATTAAAGCTCAAGGTGGTGCAGAAGATATTAATTCAAATGATATTGAGATAGGTGCACTTCACTATGAATGTATAGCAGATAGATCTGGGGAAATAGCAAGTATAGATAATAAGGCAGTATTTGATATCTGTAAAGCATTGGGAAACCCATTTATTAAGGAAGCTGGAATGTATTTTCATAAGTTTCCTAAGCAGAGGGTAAATAATGGAGATAGACTTTTTACTCTTTTTGCAACCAACCAGAATCGTCTTGATGAGGCTATTCTAATGCTAAGAACTCACCAGATTATCAACTATGTAGTATAATTCTCTTTGTTCTATTGATATTTTAGATATATTTAACAAATATGGGATTAAGTCTTGGCATTTTAGGTCTTCCAAACGTTGGAAAATCTACTCTTTTTAATGCTTTAACAAAAAATTCAGTACCTGCAGAAAATTATCCATTTTGTACAATAGACCCTAATGTTGGACGAGTATTTGTTAAAGATCTTAGATTAGATAAACTTGCTTCAATAGAGCATTCGTTGAAGACTATTTACGCATACGTTGATTTTGTAGATATTGCAGGTCTTGTTAAAGGTGCCTCGGAAGGAGAAGGACTTGGTAACAAGTTTTTAAGTCAAATTCAAAATGTAGACGCTTTAGTTCATGTTGTAAGAGCTTTTGAGAGCTCAGATATTATTCATGTAAACAACAAGGTAGATCCAAAAAGTGATATTGAAACAATTAATACTGAACTTATACTTAAAGATATTGAGATTCTTTCTAAAGTTAAAGACAATTTCTCTAAACTTGCAAGAACTGACCCCAAAAAGAAGGGAACTTCAGATTTTCTAGAAAGATTAAACAAACATCTTCAAGATGGGCATTTAGCTAAGGAATTTTATGAGAATAATAAGCATGAGATAGAAGTAAATGAATTCCTTGAGGCTGACCTTAAAACAGTTAATCTCATTACTACGAAGAAAGTTATCTATGTAATGAATATTAAAGAAGAAGATATTGGTAAAATTAACGAAGACGAAATGAAAAAAAACTTAGGTGTTGCATCTGATAGCAAGGTTCTTGCACTAAGTTTGAAACTTGAGAGTGAATTAAGTCTTTTGGATGATACTGATAGGACTGAATTTATGAAGCAGTACGGACTTGAAATATCTGGTCTGGATAAGCTAATTAAGGAATCCTATTCACTTCTTGGTCTTACAAGCTTTTTCACTACTGGTCCTGATGAGAGTAGGGCTTGGACCATTACGAAAGGCTCAAATGCAAGAGAAGCAGCAGGTAAAATACATACCGACTTTTATGACAAATTCATTGCAGCAGAGGTTATCTCCTATGATGATTTTGTAGCATTAGGGGGAGAGAAACTTGCAAGGGATGCTGGTAAGATCAGGCTTGAGTCTAGGGACTATATAGTAAAAGAGGCCGATATAATGAACTTTAAACATGGGGCATAAGCCACAAAATCCTTGAGATTTAGCCCCTTTAGATGTTAATATACGTAGGTGTCAGTTAATTTAGTAATTAGTTAAATATTTAGATGAAGCAAAAATACGAATTGGTTGTTATCTTGAAGGCTCTTCTTCCAGAAGATGTAAGACTTTCAGCTCAAAGTAAGATAGAGGGTTTAGTAAAAACTAGCGGTGGAAAAATTGAAAAGACTGATGTCTGGGGAAAGAAACATTTAGCATATAGAATTAACAAGCATGATGAAGGATATTACATCCTTTATAGAATCGAATTAGAAAGATCAAAGACAGACTCATTTAGAACTAATCTTGGTCTAATCCCAGAATTGTTAAGATACTTACTAATTAAAGAAGAAGAACTTTAATTAAATTTAGTTTAGATGTATTTAAGAAATGGCAACATCACGATCATTAAATAGAGTTATATTGATAGGTAATTTAACAAGAGATCCAGTTGTAAGATATACACCATCAGGATCAGTTGTATGTACATTTGGTATTGCAACAAATAACTTATGGAAGACACAATCTGGAGAACAGAAAGAGAAAGCTGAATTTCATAACATAGTAGCATGGAATAAATTAGGTGAGATTTGTGCAAATATTTTGTCTACAGGAATGTTAGTATATGTAGAAGGTGAGATTAGAAGTAGAGTATGGGAATCTGAGGGACAAAGAAATTACAGAACTGAAATTAGAATTTTTGATATGAAATTATTAGACAGTAAAGGTAAAAGTGGATTTGGATTAGATAATGCTAAAGAACCACAAGCAAATGCAACCGTATCTGAGCCAAACTCAACTGATAAAGTATCTGAACCAGAGATTTTAGACGAGGAAGATGAAAAACCAGTAGCAAAAGAGGACCTTCCTTTTTAATTAGAATAGTTAGTTTTATAAATAAGTAAAATGGCAAAAAAAAGAAAAAAGATAAAAATAATACCAGTAGAATCAAGTTGTCCTTTTGGAGAAGATCCAAGCAGAGTTGATTACAAAGACGTTTATAAATTAAAGAAATTTATAACCCCAAGAGGTAGAATCCTTCCAAGTAGCAGAACTGGAGTAAGTGCAATCTGTCAAAGAAAATTAGCAGTAAGCATTAAAAGAGCAAGATATTTAGCACTTTTACCATTTGTTGACTATATATAAGGATTTTTGGAATGTACAATCTGCCCCCAAAAATTGTGCTGGTGAGCGCCACATCTGGCGTATCTGATGTGTACTTCTTAGACTCTTCAATTCCAAAGGAAACATATACCAAACAATTAGATTCAAAGATCTTAAATGCTTCTTTGCCAGTAATTGAAAGGTATTTTCCACAAAAATCTCAAGTAGTTTTATTTACCAATAAAGAAGATCGTAATGATTATCTATCTACTTTGAAATTGGGTAAAGAATATAAAATAGATCTTCCTAATGAGGATGCAAGTGATGAACTTCTTCGTAAATTTGAATCCGATGACATATTGTATTTGGATCTTAACTTCGAAAAAATAAAGATTTATCACTTGTATAGAAGTGAAAAGACTAAGAAAATTGTAATTAAAGTGTTTGAGGAAGATTATAAAGAAAGGCTTCTGGCCCTGATTCAAAGTTCTGATGAAGCTTTGTTAAAAAATGTATTTTTCTCAGAAAGCTTAGACGAATTTAATAACTCAAAGGAATATAGTATATCCTTTAAAAAGAGCTCATATATAATCTCTTGTCTTCTTAAGAATATTCTTTCTGGTATAAATATTGAGAAAGATTTGGATATAAAGAGTTTTGGTAAATCTCATAAATCCAATCCAATATTAGTGGTTGGAGGAGATGCAGTTAAGTTCTTTGGAATGGATAGTATTATTTTATCTTTATCTCAAGCGATCCAAAATATTTTAGGATTTGAAATATATAGGGATTATTCCCATATGCTTTTAGCTTTCGTTTCTCTACAAGACAATGAAAAAGATGTATTTTTTATGGCATTATTTGAAAAGTATCTTGAGAGTGCATATCATGGCAAATACATTAATCTAATGAATAATTCAGATCTTCAGAAAATATATGCAATGGTGAAAGTAAAGGATGGACTTGCCGAAAAAGATCTCTTTGGAATCAGCGGAACAT
>JBAXRR010000016.1:0-24138 GCA_037131125.1 bacterium | reverse complement strand
TCCTAAATCTAATATTTTAATTTCATCTTTGTTAAGAAATTCAGAAGATAAATTCCCAATAATAAATATATTGTTATCTTCTAATTCAAAAAAATTACTTTTACAATCTTCAAGTGTGTAATTGAAAAGATTCCAATAGTGTTTATTTCTACTTGTACTAAAGTCATCTGCACAGTTATTGTAGAAGTTTTTGTTTAGCTCAATAAGCTTACTAGATATAGATTTATCCATGATTCATTTTAACATTAATTCTTGGAATTTATGTGGAAATATATAGAGGTAAAAAAAGTCTCACATTACTGTGAGACTTTCAGAAGATCTTCTAGAAAGAAATTATTTTCTTTTCTTAGAAGCTTTCTTTGCTACCTTTCGCTTTGCTGTCTTTTTTACAGCTTTTCGAACTGCTTTTTTCTTTGCCATTTGCGAGCAGTGTAATAAATAAAACTATTTATAGAATACAACAATTGGAAAAGAATGCAATAGTTTTTTTATTATTTAATACAAAAAATAAAAAATACTTGTTGAAGAAAAATAATTAACTTAATGATTCTCCACCGTCTACTAAAATTGTTTGACCTGTAATCATGAGGGCGGTATCTGACGTTAAGAATAATCCAAGCTCAGCAATCTCTTTCGGATTTACTAATCTTTTCTTAGGATTTCTACTAACTATGTCTTCTAATTCTGTTTCACTTGCTCTTAACCAATACCCACACTTAGTTGCACCAGGACAAATACAATTACAATTTCCAAATTCTGAAATTAATTTAGCATATGAAGTTGTTATGTTTATTATTCCAGCTTTTGATGCACTATATGCAATTGCATCAGGTTTGGAATTGAGTCCCATTCTCGATGCTATATTTAAAATACTTCCTTTTTTGTTTTCAATAAAATATTGAATAACAAATTTAGAAATATTCATTACACTAATTAAGTTATTGTCTAGAGTTTCTTTCCATGCATTCTCATTTAAGTCCCACTCATCTCCATCAAAATATCTGCCAGCATTGTTAACTAAGATGTCTATAGTCCCAAACTCTTCTAATGTAGTATCTACAAGTAGTTTTGCTTCTTCTTTTTTAGAAACGTCTGCTTTGACTATTATAACTTTTCCTAAATTCAAATTTTCAATCTCTTCTTTTAAACTTTCTGCCTCACTCTTACTGTTGATATAGTTTATTACTACATTTGCACCTTCACTTGCATATTTTCTAATAAGTTCAGCACCAATTCCTTTTGCTGAACCAGTAACAATTACAACTTTATCTTTGAATCTCATTGGATAATTAATGAAAATTTATTTTCATAGCTTTCTTCATCTCACTAACTGTTTTACTTGCTTCAATACTTACTTCCTTTGATGTGCTAATTACAGTAGATAGAAGTTCTGGAAGTTTAGCTTCTGCTTCTTTTCTTTTTTCTCTTATTGGATCCAAGAAAGTTTTAAGTGCTACAAATAATTTTTCTTTTACTTCTACATCTCCCACTTTACCTTCTTTGTATCTCTTCTTTAAGTCTTCTACTTCTTTTTTGTTTGTATTGAAGTAGTCATGATATATAAATGCAACATTACCTTCTATCTTTCCAGGATCTGTTGCATGCACTCTTGAGGGGTCTGTGAATACTGAAAATATTTTCTTTTTTAATGTTTCATCATCATCGCTTAAGTAAATACAATTGTTAAGAGATTTACTCATCTTTGCATTTCCATCTATTCCAGGAAGATTTTGTTCCACTCCAAATAAAGCTTGAGGTTCATGTAATACATTTACCTTGTAAGTTGAATTAAACTTTCTTGCAATCTCTCTTGCGTCTTCGACCATAGGAGCTTGATCTTTTCCTACGGGAACTAGATCTGCACTTACACATAAAATGTCTGCACATTGATGAATTGGATAGTAGAAGAATCCAAGTGGAGTAGATTCTTCTAATTTCTTTTGAGCAAGTTCAGTTTTAATTGTTGGATTATGAGATAACTGTTGTATTGTTACAAAGTTAGAAAGGTAAACAAATATTTCATGTATTTGTGGCACCTCACTTTGAATATATACATGAGCTTTATTAAAATCTATTCCTACAGAATAGTAGTCCATGATAAGTTCCTTGATATTGTCTGCAACTTTGGATGGGTTATCAAAATTATCTGTTAGAGCTTGAACATTAGCTATCATGATGAACTCATTATATTCATCTTGTAGCTTAACTCTATTAGAAAGAGACCCTACAAAATGACCAAGGTGTAATTTACCTGTTGGTCTATCTCCAGTCATAATTCTTTTTTTAGTTGTATCCATACGTTAATTATTTATAAATATCTGTTTGATTATAAAGGAAATGAGAGGATATATAAAATAGGAAGCAAGCAAGGTATAATCTCATATAGTTATTTGGGCTTGTAGTTCAATTGGTAGAATACCTCATTCGCATTGAGGAGATTATGAGTTCGAGCCTCATCAAGTCCATATTATTATCTTATTCTAATTCTGTTCTAATAATCCAAGAGTATAATCCTAGTATGGAAGATAAAAATAAAAACAAGATAGTTATATACAAAACAGAAGATGGTCAAACAAAGATAGATGTTTCTATTGATGGAGATACTGTATGGTTAACACAAGAACAAATGTCGGTGCTATTTGGAAAAGCAAGATCAACAATAACCGAACATATATTGAACATATTTGATGAGAAAGAACTAGAAGAGAATTCAGTATGTCGGGAATTCCGACGAACTGCAGAAGATGGAAAAGACTATTTAACAAAGTATTATAACCTTGATGTAATAATATCTGTTGGTTATAGAGTGAAGTCTTTACGTGGTACACAATTTCGTATTTGGGCAACCAAAAGACTTAAAGAATATATAATTAAAGGATTTACTATTGATGACGATAGATTAAAACAAAATAGCAAAAAGAATCGATATTTTGAAGAACTTCTTGAAAGAATACGAGATATTAGATCAAGTGAGAGAAATTTTTATCAGAAAGTTACTGATATTTTCACTACAAGTGTAGACTATGATCCTAAAAGTAAATTAACAAGGGAATTTTTCTCAACTATTCAAAATAAAATACATTTTGCAGTTCATGGTAAGACAGCAGCTGAACTGATATATGATAGAGCTGATTCATCAAAGCAGTTAATGGGCGTAACAAATTTCCCAGGTAGTTATCTAACAAAGTCAGATATTAAAAGTGCTAAAAATTATTTAAATGTAGAAGAATTAAAGCAACTAAATATAATTGTTTCCCTTTATCTAGATTTTGGTGAACTTCAAGCAACCAATCATATTCCAATGAAAATGAACGACTGGATTACTAAACTTGATGAGTTTCTTAAACTCGCAGGCAAATCAATTCTTACCTCAAAAGGAAAAATAAGTCACGAATTGGCTATAAAAAGAGCTGAAAGTGAATATAAAGAATTTATGCAGTCAAAAACTAATAACATGGAAAGTGATTTTGATAAATTTGTTAAGAATTTGAAGAACAAAGAATAAACAATATTCGAATTTTACCGTACTAATCTGATGGAGGATATATTCCCCTTAGTTTGTTAAGTAGTGAATTTGAATCTTTTTTAGTAGCTCTATTTCGTATTTCTTCTATATTGGGTATTCCATTTGTTCCTTTTCCTGATTTTCTTCCTATAGCACCTCCAGATTTCCTTCCATCTCGATCTCTTCTTGCTCCTTTCTCATAAGGGCCTCCATCTAGGGCTTTTCTCTTAAATCTATTATTAATTTCTGTAAATATTAATTTTGAATAATTGGTGAGATCGGAAATGATGTGACTTTCAGCTGAAATAGGTAAACAATATTCAAGGCTCATAAACTATATAGTAATAATTAATGATTGATACTTATTTGTTCTTATTCGCTAACTGACCACAGGCAGCTTGTATTTTATCTCCCATGGTTATACGAATGGTTACGGGGATTTTACTCTTTTCAAGAATAGATGCAAATTGAAAAATTGAATTTCTCGAAGACTTCTGTAGATCTACTCTTTCAGCTATTGGATTCATAGGAATTAAATTAACATGTGCAAGTCTTCCTTGTAAAAGTTTCGAAAGTTCCCATGCATGTTTAGATGTGTCGTTAACGTTATCTATCATGGTGTACTCATAGCTAACTCTTTTATTGGTATATCTTTCCCAATCCTTGATGAAATCAAAAAGTTCTGTAAGAGAATATATCTTAGCAACAGGCATAAGTTTTTCTCTTAATTCTTGATTAGGTGCATGTAAACTAATTGCAAGTCTAGTTTTTAATCCTTCTTCCATATATGCTCTTAGTTGTTTTACATATCCAGAAGATGAAACTGAAATATGTCTATCTCCAAGAGCAAACTCTTCTTCGTTAGTTAATATCTTTACACTTTGAACGGTATTGTAGTAATTAAGCATTGGTTCCCCCATTCCCATATACACTATATTACTTACTCTTAAAGAATCTTTCTTAGCTTTTAACCATCTAGACCAATATAGGACTTGATCAACAATCTCTTTATATGTAAGGTTTCTGTCAAAACCCATTCTTCCAGATGCACAAAATATACATCCAACTGGACAACCTACTTGAGAAGATACGCATACTGAATTTCTTCCATCTGTAAACATCATAAGGACAGACTCTATAAGTTTGCCGTCTTCTAGTTTAAATAGTGCTTTGTAAGTTCCACTTGTTTCATCTGAAAACATTTTTACAAGCTCAACTGAGCTTATTTTATATGTTTCTTTTAGAAAGGCTCTGTCTATTTTGGATAATGTAGTTATTTTGTCAAAATCTTCTACGAAATCTTGAAAGAAGGCCTTATTAAGCTGTTTAAGCTTTAGTTTTGTCCAGTTATAGTTGTCTTTTAGTTCTTGAAAGTACATGCTCCATTATATCCTATCAGGTGGGAAGTGGCTAATTCCTGGCAAGTTTTGTATAATGTATAGGTATGCCGAAGTGGCGAAATTGGTAGACGCACTTGCCTTAGGAGCAAGCCCCGCAAGGGATGCAGGTTCAAATCCTGTCTTCGGCACCAGATAACACAATTTGGTAAATAACTACCCTAGTAAGTTATGTTAGATATTTGAAATTGCCTTTCTAGATTGATAAAATATTAACCGCATCAAAACTGTCTCATTAAGTTTAGTAATTTATTTTTATGATAAGTGATGAACTTTTGCCACTTAGGTCTGATGCTTCAAGCGTAGAACATCTATACCCTGCAAAACCTGTATCCAAAAGATCTCATGTACTAAAGGCTCAGATACTTGGAAGAATAATAGACTACTTTCCATTTCTTTTCCTATTTGGTCTTTTAGGAGTCCTTTGGGATCTTAGACCATTTGAGGATATGAGTATATACTTTAAAATTGGAGGATCTGTAATAATTTTAGCTGTCTTTATATGGTGGATATACATAGTCTTCATCAAACCTCATAGATTTCAAATTAATTCTAAACACATAAAGGTAGATTCATTAAAGAATCAGGTGAAGATTGCTATGATGACCGATCTTCATACTGGAGAAAAAAGGTATGGTGCTTCAGTTAAGAAAATTAAAAAAGCTATAGATGTAATTAACAACTATAAACCAGATATTTTTGTAATCTCAGGAGATTTAGTAGATGAGGATTTTAATGATCTTTCAAGAGAAACTCTATTGGAACTTAAGAAGATCAACTGTAAGAATAAGTTTGCTGTATATGGAAATCATGATGGATTTCATATGCGAAATAGAGGATATAAAGAGAGTCCAAAAGCTTTAATTAAATTTATCGAAAAAGAAACTGGAATTAAATTCTTAGGCAACAGAGCTAAAGAAATTGAAATTAAGAATAACAATATTTTTATTGGTGGAGTACCAGATTTATCTGGAAGACTTATTAATATAGACAAAACATTCGAAGGAGTAGATAAAGATTCCGTAGATTACACAATCTTAATCTCTCATAATCCAGACATTATAGACTTTCTTCATGAAAGTGATGAAGTAGATCTTGTACTTGCAGGTCATAACCATGCAGGACAGATAGCCTTCCCAATAGTAGGATCTCTTCTTCCATTACCTTCAAAGCATAGGCATTACCTTAAGGGTGAATATGAGGTTGGTGGTAACACTAAGTTATTCCTATCTCAAGGCTTTGCCCACGCTTCTACAAGAGTAAGAGTTGGGACTAATACTGAGATTAATCTAATAACTCTTACTAAGTAGTTGTTAGATTCCTCTAACAGAAGATAAGCTGTTATTGACGCTAGTGCCAATGAACAACTGAACGTTTCTAATTAGTTCATTTGTCTGTCTTGCACTTTCCTCCATAAGTAGCTTATTTTGGTTTATTATATTTATCTTGTACTCGTTGTAGGAAGTCTTAAGACTATTAAGCATCTCCCTTAACTGTTCTAATGTTAATTTATGATTCACTACCTTAGCTTTGCTTCCTCTTTTGTCAGAAGATCTTAAAAGCTTAGAAAGTCTTTCTTCCATCTTCTCTGCTTTTTTTATGAATGCTTTTACATTCTGATCTATTACTTGTGTCTTTTGTACTTCCATTACCACCTTAGTTGGTTCTGCCTTTTTATTCTTAAATAAATAGGAGAAAAGTTGTTTCTTTTCTGTGGAAGTATTCTGACTAATAGGGAGGAGATTATTGGCTTTGACGGATTTCGCTTTTACATTTCTCATGATATGAGGTGTAAAAAATAATTTTGTTCTTTCGAACTAAATAATCCGTTGAGCTAAGGTTACACACTAAATGTATACTTGTAATTGCCCCTTATTCAAAGGTGTTTAAGAAGAAAGTGTATATTAATGTAACTGTTATTACAGAAATTATGGAGTAATTCGGTTTATCATTCTTGGAAATGGTATACACTCTCTGATGTGTTCTCTACCACTAATCCATCTAACAGTCCTTTCTAGTCCAATGCCGAACCCTGAGTGTGGTACAGAGCCATATTTCCTCAAATCTAAGTACCATTTGTATTCGTCTAGATTGAGTTTTTCTTCTAGCATTCTTGTCTTTAGTTTTTCATAGTCATCTTCTCTTTCAGATCCTCCAATTATCTCTCCAACTCCTTCTGGTGCGAGTAGATCAGCATTAAGAACTCGGGTTGGATCTTCTAAGTCTTGCTTCATATAAAATGCCTTAATTTCTCTTGGGTATTTCTCTACAAATATTGGAACATCAAATTTCTTGGTAAGTATAGCTTCTTCATCTGCACCTAGGTCATCCCTGTCTCCAATCTTAACGCCATCTTTTTGAAGCATCTTAACTGCTTCAATATGTGTAATTCTTGCAAATGGCTTATTTAATATATTCTCAAGTATTGTCGTATCTCTTTCTAGAAGTTTAAGTTCTTCACTACAATTATCTAAACATCTCTTAATTATATGTTTTACTAGTCCTTCTTGAACTTTTAAGTTGTCATCATGGGTATGAAAAGCCATTTCAGCATCCATCATCCAAAATTCTGTTAAGTGTCTTCTTGTTTTACTCTTCTCTGCTCTAAATGTAGGACCAAAGTCATAGACTTTTGCATGTCCGAAAATAGCTGCCTCTATGTATAGCTGACCAGATTGTGAAAGGAAAGCTGTTGGAAGTTTTTCACCTTTATCTGTTTCTATTCCTGTTTCAGTAAGTCTTAAGTTTTGTTCTCCTTCAATAATTTCATCTGGCCAGCTTGGTGTATATGGAACTTTAAAAAGTGTTCCACTTCCCTCACATGGGTTAGGTGTAAATATTGGGGAATCTATTCTTACAAATTCATTCTTTTCGAAATAGTCATATATTGCGTATTCCACATGATGTCTAATCTTCATTAAAGCAATCTGTTGGTTAGATCTAAGCCATAGATGTCTGTTGTCTAATAGAAATTCTGGGCCATGTTCTTTCTTTTGTATTGGATAATCAATATCTGCTTTTTGAACTACTTCAATACTTTCTAAATCCATCTCATATCCAAATGGAGATCTTTTTTCTTCTCTAATAGTTCCTGTAACAATTACTGAAGATTCTGCTGTTATAGTTTTCACTTCTTCCCATTTCTTCTCTTCTAACTTACTTTTTTCAGCAATAATTTGAATATATCCAGTACCATCTCTAAATTGAAGGAATCCAATAGACCCACTAGATCTGGCATTGAATACCCAGCCTTTTAAAGTTACTTTAGTTTCAGGTAGTTTAGTCTTTAATGAAGATAGGTAAAACTGTGTGTTCATTTGAATATATTAATATTAATGATGAATTTTAACAGAAAAGTTATATTTGTTCAGCAGTTATAACGATTCTCTGGTTAGAAGTACCAAGTGGAGTACATGTTATTAGTTTAATAGATTTGAAAGATTCATTCTTAATAGCATTCCAGTCATTAGGATCTACGACTTTTGTAACAATTACTTTGTAATAGTAAACTTTTCCTTCGTATCCAACCTCAATTAAGTCTCCAAGTTTAACCTTGTCTAGGTTATAGAAAGTGTCTTTTGCTGGGGGAAGGTGTGCTCTTCTATGACCAAATATTACTGCTGTCCCATCTTCAGAAGGTTTTTTTGTATCCGGATATCTCCAAAACCCTCTTGAAAGTAGAGATTCCTGATCATTAGCAGGTCCATCTACAATATTTCCATCTATTAGTAGTCTATCTATCTTTAGATAATTAGCTCTACTAGTTATTTCAGTTCCGGATTTGTATTCATTAGGTGTAATTACTGGAATATTATCTGAGAAGTTTTGAGATTGAACAACTGTAGAATCTGCTGCTTTCTTAATTGAATCTGTTTCAGCACCTGGAAGACTTGCATTAACTTTATTTACGTTCAAGAAAATATATCCTAAGGATATGGCTACAGCAACAAAGCAGATTATTTGTACTTGCATAGATAAGGCCTTCAAAATGGAGGCCTTGTCTATCTTAATATTCTTAAACATTTCTACTATTCTACTCTCTTACTCTTTACAAGTAGAGCAGAAGGAACAAGCATTCCAAGGAGTAATCCTAGGATACTTATAGCCACAGCTAATTGTAAGTTTGAAGGTAGATTCTTAATAAATCCAAATACATCTAATCCATCTGTTCTAGGAAGATTAACTGTTGTAGTTGTTGCACCTTGAACTGCTCCAATGTTTACACATGCACTTGCACTTACAGTATTGGTATCTCCAATTGCTGTTCCTGTGTTAAGTACACAGATATCGCTAGTTGCTTTTGCAGTTGTGTATACATTAAATACAACATATTGACCGGCACCAATTTCTCCAGTTAAAGATACTACATTTGAATATATGATAACTGTTTGTCCATTATCTGTAGTTATACTTGTTGGAGTGAATTGTATTGGATTAGCATTCACATTAGTACCATCTGCATTCTTAAGTTGAGCAAATGCACTATTGAATGTTAATTTAGTACTGTCAAAGTTATCTTTGAATTGTAAGAATTTTGCAGGAATACAATCTGTTCCATTACAAATATTTCTTACAACAATTTCCCATTGAACAATATCTCCAACTAATGCGTTATTGTTACTTACTACTCTTTTTGAAATACTAAAGTATGGATTCTTTGGAAGAATAACTGTTAGGTTTACACAGTTCATTGTATCTTGTGGGACTGTATAGCTTGCAGTTACATTCTTACTGTTAACATCTTTAGCATTAACGCTTACAGATAAGTTACATGCAAGTCCAACTGGAGCATTTGCTTTAACATTGAATTTCATATCTATTGACTTTGTTTGTCCTGGATTTAGAACTTCTCCACTTCCTAATATGTTATTAATACTAATAACTCCATTAGTGTTAGTGTCAAAAGATGGAATTGTTGAAGAGAGAACTAATCTAGAAGTATCATAAGTGTCAGATAAACTAACTGCATTCAATACAGTATTTCCAGTATTCTTTACATCTACTGTGTATTCAAGTGAACTAATTGAAGAACTTACTAATCTCTTTACAACATTTACAGCTGGGTTAAGAATATCTACACATACTGCTGTGTTATATGAATTAGAGATATTAGAAGTAGTTCCACCATTTGTATATGTTCCATCTATTGTTGCAGAAAGATTACATGCTTGTCCACTTACTCCACTACCTTTGATGTCAAAGGAGAGGAAGAAAGCTCTTGTTACCTTAGTTCCAACTGTGCCGATATCAAAATATAGTTGGTTAGGGTTTGAAGTTACTGTACTTGGTACTTGTGTATTTCCTTCATAAACTGTTAAGAAGTTATACTTAGTTGAGTCAAAGAAATCCTTAATTCTAGCGTTATTTACGTTCACATCTCCTGTGTTATCAACTCTAATCTCATATACAACTCTATTTGTTTCCTTAATAAATGTAGACAAAGATTTTGCTATTTTAAGAGATGGGTTTGCGTTAAATAAATTAACACAAAGATTAGAAGCTGATGTAAATGACGATGTGTTTGCTATGAATAATCCATTGTAGTCATCATATCTAACACTTCCAGATACATTACATGCTCTGACCCCTTGGAAGTCTGGCTTAACTGTGAAAGTTAATTTTACTTTTGTAGATAAAGGTCCAAGTATTGCACTACCATAGAGTGTTCCCCCTAGATTAAAGTTCAATACTCCATTATTTACACTAAGTCCACTTATTGCTCTAACAGGATTAGTATCTAAACTCTCTACTAATACGTTATTAGTGAAAGCGGCGCTATCAAAATTATCTGTAACATTAATGTTTCTAAATGCATAGTTACCTGTGTTATTTAATGTAAGCTCATACGTTACCTGATCTCCAGCGTTATATATCTTATTAGCATCTGAGGTTAATGTTTTACTTAAATTTATACAATTACCACCAGTTTGCATTTCCCATTTAAGAAAAATGTAATCATTAGCATTGTTTAAATCTGGAAGAGTATTAAATGTTAATTTTTGAAGGTTTCCAGCTTGATCAACAATAGAAAGATTTGACTCGTTATATGCATTGAATGCAGTACTAGAATTAAAAGCAATAATTGCACTTCCTGGTATGAATTTAAATTGTTGTCCATTAGCACTTGCTAACCATTGTAAGGTATCAGTATCACTCTCAGGAGCTATCCCATCTGCATAGTTAGTTTCTGTACTAGCATATGCACCAGAGTTATCAAAAATCTTTGGTAAAATTACATCACTTCTTACATTTTTTAGTGCAATGGTTGGATCGTTCCAAACCCTGATTCTAAATTCATAATAATGACATGCTTGTATGTTATTTGCTCCAGTATCTAGTATTACCCCAGTGTTTCTATCTCCTGAAACATAATTAGTTTCAGTTTCATGTCCACCAAAACTGTATCCAACTGTAGGTATGAATAGAGCTGAGAATAGACCGATTATTACTAAAATATTTATCAGTTTAATGTTGAGTTTCATTTGTTATTGTTTAATAAATATTTAATTAAGGTCTAACTCCATTAGTAGGTAATATTGCTATTGGTGTTGGAGGAATTACCTTTACGGGTGGCTGAGCTGTTTCAGTTGCAGGTGGTACTGAAGTACTAGTTGCTGGTGGCTGAGGTGTGTCGGTAGGTCTAGGTGTATCAACTGTAACAGGTGTATTTGATGGGCTAGGTGTTTTAGTCTTAGTTGGTTCAGGTGGTAGAGTAGCAGTTTCTGTAGGAACAAATGGTGTAGGTGTTGCAGTATCAATTCCACGAGTTGCAGTTGCTGTCGCAGTACTAGTTGATGTACTAGTTGATGTTGCGGTAGCTGTTGGAGTTGCAGTAGGTGTTGGAGCTACGGTTGCCAATGCTGAGGTACAAACACCTTCGTTAGAAACGTTTGTAGCATATAAATCAAATCTAAATTTAGTCTGACTGTCATGAGCAGTAGCCTTGTAGGTCCTCAAATACATTAATACTCTTTTTCCCTTCACTTCAAAACGTTTGAATAAGGTTTTTACAAGATTCATTACGTCTATTTTATTGTTTTCAAATGTTACGGGAACTGTAACTTTGTTTTCAGTAATACTTGTTTGTGAAGCATCTGCAGTATTGTAAATTAATTCATATGTGTGTTGCGTTTCTATTGGTAAATTTGCATTATTCAATATATTTTGAGTTGAGGTAGCAATATCGCCGTCTTCAATTACTGTATTTGTTTCATAAGTAGTAGGTCTAATTTCATAAACGTTATTTTCTGGAAGTTCAAAATCCAAAGATTCAATGCTTTTTGTTGCTTCTGGTGTTACTGCTGTAGTTGCACTTAACTCTACTGTTGGAGTTATTGCACCTGCTTGATATATATTATCGCCATTTGAAACTGGGCTATAATTTAATCCGATCTTATTAGGATTACTATCTCCTGTATCTAATTTACTTTCATTCACTCTGCTTTGTCCCTCAATTGCTGCAATTCCCAATCCCAAAACTACTGTTGTAGCTGCTGCTATAACAATATTTCCTATTCTTTTGCTTAATTTATCTGGAATATTCTTTCTTCCTGTTTCTTGGGATGTAGATTGGTCGTTCATTTTATTTGAAGTGATATCTTAATTACTTGATTATACCCTATAACAACTGGATATACTAATATGAGTTATATATGAGTTACGTTAATTGCCCTTTGTGAGATCTTTTAATATGTCCCTTAGTCTTGCTGCTTTCTCAAATTCAGTCATGTCAGCATACATTTCCATCTGTATCTTAAGTTCTTCAATGAATTCTTTCTTTTGTTTCTTATCCATTGAAGAATATATTTCTACTTTTTTCTCTAAGTCTTGTTTGAATTCATCTACCTCTTCTTCTTCCGTTCTTTCAAGAGACATTTTTATCTCTTTAATAATAGATACAGGGGTGATGTTATTCTCTTTGTTATATTCTTCTTGTATCTTTCTTCTTCTTCTAGTTTCACTAACAGCTCTTTCCATTGATCCAGTTACGTTATCTGCATACATAATAACTCTTCCTTCTGAATGTCTTGCTGCTCTTCCCATTGTCTGTATAAGGGAAGTTTGAGATCTTAAAAATCCTTCCTTATCTGCATCTAGTATTGCAACTAAAGATACTTCTGGAAGGTCTAATCCTTCTCTTAAAAGATTAATACCAACAACAACATCAAATACTCCAAGTCTTAAGCTATTTAATATCTCAATTCTTTCAATTGCTTCTCTATCTGAATGTAAATACTCTACTTTTACATCCTTTTCTTTAAGGTAGTTAGTTAACTCTTCTGACATTCTTTTGGTTAACGTCGTTACAAGAACTCTTTGTTTCTTCTTAACTGTTTTAAGAATTTCAGATATAAGGTCATCTATTTGTCCTTTAAATACAATATCTTCATTTTTCTCAAACTTCTTTGTTACTAACATGTCCTCTGTTATTAAAGAATGTTCTTTTAGCTTCTTGTAGAGACTTTCTGCGTTCTCTTTGAAAGCTGGTCTAATATCTACAATTGGGTCAAGAAGTCCTGTAGGTCTAATTATCTGTTCTACTAATCCTGTGTAATCTTTTGGAAGATCACCTTTTTGCTTATTAACAATGTTTTCTTTCAACTTGTCTTGAACACTTTGTTTACTTAAGTTTAGCTCATATTCAGCAGGTGTTGCACTTACATATATTGCTTGATCCATTCTTTTATTGAATTCATCGAACTTAAGAGGTCTGTTATCTAGAGCAGAAGGAAGTCTAAATCCGTAATCTACAAGATTTTCTTTCCTAGCTCTATCTCCATGATACATTCCTCCAACTTGAGGTATAGATACATGAGATTCATCTACTATTAGTAACCAATCCTTAGGAAAATAATCTAGTAATGTAGAAGGTGGTTCCCCTTTTTGTTTTCCACTTATTATCCTTGAATAATTTTCAATTCCACTTACATATCCAACTTCTCTAAGCATTTCAAGATCGAAATTAACTCTTTGCTCTATTCTTTTAGCCTCAAGTATTCTTCCTTTAGAATTAAAGTAATCTATTCTTTCTTTGAGTTCTTTTTGTATCTCTGGAATAGCTACCTTAAGTTTTTCAAAAGGAGTTACAAATTGTTTTGCAGGAAATATCTTTACCTCATCTGGAGTATCTACGACCTTAGCAGTTATTGGATTAACAATGGATATTTGCTCTAGTGTATCTCCAAAGAAAACAAGTTTTACTGCATGATCTTCACTTGCTAAGTATATATCTATGATCTCACCTCTTACTCTAAATGTTCCTGGTTCAAAGTCATATGAATTTCTTTGGTACTGAAGATCGTTAAGCTGAGTAAGTATCTTATCTCTCATATACTTCTGCCCCACTTTAAATGTTCTAGTAAGTTCCATATAGTCTTCTGGATCTCCTAAACCGTATATACAAGAAACAGATGCTATGATTATAGTGTCTTTTCTTGAAAGAAGACTTTGTGTAGATGCATTTCTATATTTCTCAATATCTTTATTGATTTCAGCCTCTTTTTCTATGAACAAATCTCTTTGAGGTACATATGCTTCTGGTTGATAGTAGTCGTAGTAAGAAACGAAATATCTTACAGCGTTTTCTGGAAAGAATTCTTTAAATTCACCAAATAACTGAGCAGCAAGTGTTTTGTTATGTGCAAGTACTAATGTAGTTTTCCCTACATTTTGAATAATGTTCGCCATGGTAAATGTCTTACCTGTTCCAGTTGCTCCAAGAAGAGTCTGGTGTTTCACTCCACTTTCAATACCTTTAGTTAGGTATTCGATAGCTTTAACCTGATCTCCTGCTGGCTTAAATTTTGAAGTAAGTTTGAAGTCCATTCCTAATTATATCCTATGGAGATTAAATTTTGTAATCCATTAATCACGCACTTCTTTGGGGTCTTAAATTTCTAAGTTCTATGTAGCTCTATATGTAAAGCAGATTTAATTCTTATGAAAAATTGTGTTATAGGATTTTTTGGCTTTATCTCAACTATAGTATTAGCTTCCGATGCTTTTAGTTTTAATAGAAGTACTTCTATGGTTGAAGTAAGTATTCTACTATTTGTAATTCCAATAACTTCTGGTATGGGTTCACCATTTAGTTGCTCAAGTGTGAAATCTTTTGGAAAGTCTAATATATCAGCTGCGTCTTGAACTGCAATTTGTACAATAGCTTTTTGTTTCCCTCTTATTTCTGAATCATGAAATTCAACTAAATATGTGACCTCACCAATATAATTAATTAATACTTCTTTTATGGCTTGGAACTTGTTAAGATCAGCCTCATTTGAAGTAACTAGCTCACCTTTTATTCCTTCTCTTACATACTCGGAAAGTTGTGAATGATCAAAAACGTTATATAGAAGGAAATTCCCTACTGAAAAAACTATGTTAGCATGTGGTATTCTGTTTTCATTCGTAACTACAAGCCTTCTTGATGGATCGGCAACGACGATTTCATTCATGATAATCTAATAAAAGATTGTTTGATACTATAAGATTATACACCTCAAGGTTATTCAATGTCGCAATTCTAAGTGCATTTGGATCTTTTATCTTGAATAGGTACTTAAGATAAGCTTTTGTTGTAGTTCTTAACTCCTCCACCTCGGAATCTTCTTTTACCGGAGTATTGTCGTTAGTATATTTTTCATTTCCAATCTTTACCTCAATAACCTTTCCATTTTCAATTGAATAAAGTAGCCCATGTCTTGCATTTCTAGTTGGAATTACACAGTCAAATAAATCATATCCCCATTCGATACATTTCTTAATATCTTCTGGATACCCAACACCCATTGCATAGTTAAATACATGCTTATCTTTGTATTTTGGATTATCTTTTAAAGATAAAACAAGTTCTGAATTGTATTTAATAAGATCATCGAGGAATGTTCCTTCAGTATCTGCAGGCCATCCTCCAAAACCGAAACCATCGAAACCTAGATCAGCAAGTTCTGTAAAGGATTTCTTTCTAAGTTCAAAATCCGATCCACCTTGAATGACACAAAATAACATAGGGTCATAATCTGGTTCTGTTATTTGTATTTCAGCTAATCTCTTTTGAAAATGTTCTTTACATATCTTTGCCCATCTAGTTGTTTTTTCTACAGACTTTTCTGTTCTTTCCTTATCTGAATCTGGATGGATACAATCATCTAGGGCTATAACCACATCTGTTCTTAGGTTTAACTGAATATCAACAGATTTTTCAGGAGTTAATGTATATTTATTTCCATTTCTTGGATTAATGAATTCAATCTTGTCATCATACATTTTCCCTAGTCCTCTTTTAACAAGTGAATATGCTTGGAATCCACCAGAATCTGTTATTACACCACCATTCCATCCTGTAAACTTCTTAAATCCACCTTGAGATAATATATATTCATCTCCTGCATTCATATATAGATGTAATGTATTGGTAACTATTGCCTTAGTTCCAGTATTAGAAATATCTCTCCAAGATGCACTATTAACTATCCCATAAGTAGCATCTGGCATGAAAAGTATTTGTTTGTTGTCTCTAATAAAGTTACTCATGTAAGTAGTTTAGCAGATAAATGAGGTGTTTTGAAAGTATAGGGAATTATAGTGAAATATTTTATGACTCGTAGTAGAATTCACCTCAAACGTTTTTTACTTATTAAATTTCGTATTTATGAGTATTAGGCAGTTTGCTTCTTCTCCCGAAACTTCCCGAATGTATTTACGTCCACATAATGGAGAATCTACTGTAAGCTCAAGAGATTCCACCAACTTTGTGATGGGTTCTCTTCTAGTTGCAACAGGGGTTCTTATAGGCATAGATCCTGAATATAGAAGAGATGGACGACTTGGGGAAGTCTTTAATCCATACGATCCTTACTTCTATGGTACAAAAGCAACATTGGGGCACCAGATTCTTACACAAGCTGAAGTATTTGGAAGTATGAAGTCACACAGAGGAAGATAGTTCTTATTTTTTAATAAGATTATATATTTTGATCCAATCTTCAAATGTAACTTCTGCTGGTCTAATTAATTCTTTAAGGTTAAGTTCTTTGAATTTCTCTGTATCGTAATCTATATTTTTAAGATTATTGAGAAGTGTCTTTCTAGGTGAGGCGAATCCTGCATGAATGAATTTAATTAACTTTTGTTTTTCTTCATCTGTCATCTTTTCTGTTAATTTACTACCAATAGATATTTTTAATACTCCTCCATCTACTTTAGGTTCTGGTTCGAACATGTCTTTTCCAATGGTCATTATGTATTCTGCTTTAGCATATACTTGAAGGTAGTTTGAAAGAAAACTGGATTTAGGGGCAAGTGCTGCATAGTCATATGCAACTTCCTTTTGTATAAGGAAGTATATTTCTGGCTTATTACCATTTAAGGAAGGAATAGAAGCGTAATCGAACTCTATGAACTTCTGAATAATAGGTTTAGATATATTGTATGGTAGAGATCCTACTATCTTTATTTTTATCTTTGACCCTTTCTTCTTATCCTCATTCTTATTCGTAGAATCTATAAGTTCAGTAATTGTCTTATTAATATCTAGTGCTAATACATTCTGGTTAGTCACCTTCCACTTGTTACTAATAGGTTCTTCTAATTCAACATCTTTAAATTTATTGTTAAGAAGCGATACAAGTTCTCCATCTACTTCTACAGAGATGACTTTTTTAGAATTGGGAATAAGTCTTTCAGTAAGAGCACCATCTCCGGGACCAATTTCAATTATGTATTCATCTTCTTTGGGATCTATAACCCCTAGAAATTCATCTAGAACATCTTCGTCTCTTAAGAAATTTTGACCTAATTCTTTTTTAAAGTTAGTGTAATTCATTTGCAAGTTTTTCAAGTAATTCAATATTTTCTCTTATTTCTTTAATTCCATCTCTCCATACCTCTTTAGAGTATATATCTACTCCAATATTCTTCATAATGTTCTTTACATCATCTGAAGTACCAGCAGATAGGAAATACTTAAGGCTTTTGGTGTATTTCGGATCTTTCTTCATCCTATTTTCCATATATTTACTTATTAGTATACCGAATGCATATGAATATACATAGAAATAGTATCTGAAGTGAGGAACGTATATCCACCAGTTTTCAGATCCCTTATCTTGTCTTACAGCTTCTCCCATGTAGTCTTCCATTTCTTTCTTGAATATTGATCCTATTTCTTCATGTGAGATATAGTGTTTTGCTCTGTATAACTTATGTACAGATAGTTCAAAGTTATAGAAAGCGATTTGTCTAAATGTAGAAGCTATATCCATATCTAGTTTCTTTAGAAGAATAGATAGTTTTTCTTCTTTTGAAGCTTTGGAGATTAAATCGTTTACAACTGTATCCTCAAAGAATGTGCTAGCAATCTCTGCTGTAGATGGAGGTGTTGATAGATATATTCCCATCTGTTCCTTTTTAATCAATTCGTTATTAATTCCATGTCCACTTTCGTGTGCAAGAGTTAATAGGTCTTCAAGTTTGTTATGGTAGTTCATTAGAATATATGTTGGAGTTTTCGTGTTGGAATGAAAACAAAATGCTCCTCCAGACTTTCCTTTCTTACTTTCAGTATCTACTTTATTTGTGTTAATGAAACCATTAAATATATCTTTAAATTCTATGTCTATAGATTCGAATACTCTAGATATTTCATTAATTGAAGTATCTAATGTATATGTCTTTAATCCCTTCTCATACTCCAAACCTCTTTCATGGTAGCCTAATTTTTTTAGACCTAATAGTTTTGCTTTTACTTTGTAATATCTTCTAGGTATATCTATGTTTTCTTTTATTACCTCTCTTAGATTATCTACAATCTTGCTTTCAACATCATCACTTAAGAGTCTTTCCTCTTCAGGAAGACTAAAACCTTTAATTTTATCTATCTTCTCTTTGTATCCAAGTGTTGCATTAAATTCAGCTTCAGCAACTTTAGTGTATTTACCTAATATCTTGTTAAAGGCTTTAGAAGCATTATCTCTTAAGACTTTGTCTTTGGAGTTGAAGAGATCAATTATCTTTTCAAAGTTATATTTCTTCTCTTTTCCTTTTGCGTCCTCTATTAATGCTTCTTCATTTGAAAGTATTCCAGTAAGCATCCTGTTCCAAGCACCACTAGATAAGTCGCTAAGTTCATTAACAATATTTTGTTCTTTTTCAGGAAGAACATGTATAGAGAACTTAAAGATATCTCTTAAGTACTTATGGTACTTAGTAAGAGTTTTGTCTTTAAGAAATATATTTTGTTGCTTTTCACTAAGTCCAGATAACTTCATTGTAATGAAGTGAAGATCATTAGATGCTTCTATTAAATAGTTTTGTGCAAGGTTATATAGTCCTAATATTTCTGTATTCTGACTATCTAGAAAGTGCATAAGATCTATATAATATGCAGGTTTTCCACCATATGCATAGTCTTCTTCGAATTTGTTCACCTGATCCATTAACTTAAGAAGTGCTTTTGGATCTGTTAAATATAAGTCGTTATTAGACCACTTCTTTGCTAGGGCTTTAGATTCTTTCTTGAATTCATTTAAATCCTCGATTATTTTAGGATCTTTAATAGATTTATAGAAACTATCTAGTTTCCAACTAATATGTTTATCTTTATCCATTTTTTGTGAAAAGTATAGATTTAATTAATAGATACGAGTATTTAATAGATTCAATGTATGTTTTATAGAATTTACTAATACCTTCTTTAATATTGGGTAATTTAATTTTAAATGTTCTGCCAAGTTTAATTACAACTTTCTTTCTCTTTTTGAATATTGGATAAATCAGTACCAGAGCGGCAAGTGGTATCTTATCCTTAGAAAATATGGAGTCCGAAATACTATTTGCTAGATTGTTACTTGTATTATCTGATGCTATTGTTTGAGTACTTTTACTTTGACAATTATTTAAACTAGTTAACTCTTCACTAGACATATTTACATTAAGTTTAGTCTGATATGTTCTAAACAAATCTATATTTTCTATCTTCTTATATCCTGATGTGAATGCATTAAGGGAGACATCATATTTCCCGCCTTGAAGGAAGACATTATTGTCACAAAGGTTAACTGAGGCTTTCCCATCCTTTGAAATCGGCATTTTTAGTATGAAGGATTCTGCTGTCGTGGATCTAAATTCAAGTCTTACATTAGTTGAATAGTCTACATCTGGGTTTGTTCCATTAACACCAAGTTGGAATTGAAAATCGCAGGAATACACACTTGCAGTAACTCTTACACTTTCACTTGCTTTCACATAGTTAGACTTAAATACTTTAAAAGCAAATAAAGATAAAATAACTAGTAAGAAAGTAAATATAAAGGTAAGTATTACCTTTAGAGATAGGACGGACAATATATCGAAATGTTTTTTGACAAAAATATTTTGCATAAAGTTATTTTTGAGGCAGGAAAAGTAAATAAAAGGAACCGCTTTTTACACGGTTCCTTTAAGATCTGGATATTCTTAAAAAGTTCCTAAGCTATTTTACCACTTCACCCTCTACAGGTTCATCTGGTTTTTCACTTTTCTTCTCTGGCTCAGCTTTAGGTTCCTCTTTAGATGGCTCTGGGTTTGTGTTTCCAGCTTGAGGTCCAGCATTTTGATACATCTTTGTAGATATATCTTGTACCTTCTTCATAAGCTCATCTTTCTCTTTTTTAACTTCTTCAACATTAAAGTCATCTTTATCTATTTTCTCTTTTAATGCTTTAGATGTGTCTTCTAGGGTTTTCTTTTCATCTTTAGATATCTTTTCACCAAAGTCTTTAATAACCTTCTCTGTTTGGAATACTAAGCTTTGAGTTTCATTCTTAAGTTCTGCTCTTTCTTTAAATTCTTTATCTTTAGCTGCATTAACTTCAGCTGCCTTTACCATTTTCTCAACTTCCTCATCTGATAGAGATGTTGAAGCAGTTATGGTAATACTTTGACTCTTGTTAGTAGCTTTGTCCTTTGCAGTGACACTTAAAATACCATTTGCATCTATTTTAAATGCAACTTCAATTTGTGGTATTCCTCTTGGTGCAGGTGGTATTCCATCTAGGATAAATGTACCAAGTATCTTATTGTCATCTGCTTTTGGTCTTTCTCCTTGTACTACCTTTACTTCAACTGCAGGTTGGTTATCTGCTGCTGTTGAGAATACCTGAGATTTCTCTGTAGGTATTGTAGTATTTCTTGAAATCATTGGAGTAGCAACTCCACCGTATGTTTCAATTGCTAATGTTAAAGGAGTTACATCTAGTAAAGTAATATCTTTTACGTCACCTGTTAAAACTCCACCTTGAACTGCTGCACCAATTGCAACAACTTCATCAGGATTAACAGATTTGTTTGGTTCTTTTCCAAAGAATTCTTTTACTGTCTTTATTACCATTGGCATTCTAGTCATTCCACCAACTAAGACTACTTCATTAATACTTGAAATATCTACTTTCGCATCTGCTAAAGCTTTCTTAACTGGTTCTATTGTTTTCTTAACAAGATCTCCAATTAAGTTCTCAAGCTCTGCCCTAGTCATAGTTCTATTAATATGTTTTGGACCATTTGCATCTGCTGTAATGAAAGGAAGATTAATAGTTGTAGATTCTGCAGAAGATAATTCAATCTTTGCTTTTTCTGCAGCTTCTTTTAATCTTTGAAGAGCAATAGGGTCACTTTTAAGATCTATTGAATTTTCTTTTCTAAATTCATCAGCTAAGAAATCTATTATCCTTTGATCAAAGTCATCTCCACCTAAGTGTGTGTCTCCGTTAGTAGATTTAACTTCAAATACACCATCTCCTAATTCAAGTATGGTGATATCAAAAGTTCCTCCTCCTAAGTCATATACAGCTATAGTTTCATCTTTCTTTCTGTCTAATCCATATGCAAGTGCTGCTGCTGTTGGTTCGTTAATAATTCTTTGTACATTAAGTCCAGCAATTTTACCTGCATTCTTTGTTGCTTGTCTTTGGGAGTCATCAAAATATGCTGGAACTGTAATAACAGCTTCAGTTACTGTATCTCCTAAGAAAGCTTCTACATCAGATTTAATCTTTGCTAATACTTTTGCTGATATTGCTTCTGGTGGTAACCATTCTGTACCAAATTTAATGTCTACTCCATCTTTGTCAGATTTTCGAATATCAAAAGGGAGAAGTTTTACATCTCTTTGAACTTCAGGATCGTCCCATCTTCTTCCAATAAGTCTTTTAATTGAATAATATGTTCCTTTAGGGTTTGTTACCATTTGGTTCTTTGCTGGTACTCCTACAACTTCTTTTCCATCTTTTCCAAGAGCAACAATAGATGGTGTAGTTCTACCACCTTCTTTGTTTGCAATTACAGATGGTGAACCACCCTCCATTATTGCAACACATGAATTTGTTGTTCCTAAGTCTATTCCAATTATTTTGTTACTTGCCATTTAATTAAGATAAAAATTAATTACTTTTAATATTAGCAGAGCATAGCAAAGAGTGCTAATTGTTGTCAAGATATATTATTCTCCTTCTTTCTTTGCAACTGAATATTTAGCTACTATTACCTTTGCAGGTCTTACTATATTGTCCTTATTACTGTATTTATATCCCTTACTTGCAACATGTTTTACTGTATCATTTTCTTCTTCTAGTTCAGTAACTAGAGTTCCAATTGCCTCCATAGTGTGCATGTCAAAGGCATCTCCAACTTGAACAGGAATTTCTTCAAGTCCAAAGTCACTAATTACTCCAAATAGTTTATCTTTTACACTTTTATATGCACTTTTAACTTTGTTATGGTCTTCTTCCTTTTCAACAAATTCATCTGCTCTTCCAAAGTCATCACTAATATCTAGCAATTTACCTATTAATGCAGTATTTGCAACAAATTGGAATGTTTCTTTATCTGTTTCCATTCTCTTTCTCAAATTTTGGTAGTCAGCTAATGCTCGAAGTGCCTTTTGCTTATTTTCTAAAGCCTCATTTTTATATTTTTCTAGTTCACTATCTCCAGCTTGTAGATTTGATGTTAATACAAATTCAGGACTAGATCTAAATTCAATATGGGAATTAGGTGCTTTCCATTTACAAAGAATCACACTTCCAATCTCCATTGCATCATAAAGATCTACTTTATTTTCTTTAGAAAATTTAATAAATTCAGAAAAATTATTTGGAATAAAAGATACATGGTCAATTCTTCTTTCAGATGTCAATTTCATTGGTTTAGGTTCACTTATTTCGAGTTTAGGAAGAGTAAACCCATCTACGATTATTGGATTTTTCAAGTTTGCAATTGTTATTCTTCTTCCACAATTAGGTATTTCTTTTGTATCCACTATCATATCTTTATACTCTTCTTTTGCTTTTTCATAGTCTTCACTACATTCTGTTAAGAGAGAGATATGGTCAGGCGTAAATTTAACTTTATCTTTAAATGTAGCCTGGATATCATCAATTGCATTTTTAAAAAATTCTTGAAAATCTTTTGACTCCATATTTGTATATTAATTAAAAAAATTATTTACCATCCAAATGTAGATTCTTCTAAATTCTTGGCTATAAACTTAACTGCTGGAACACTCTTTGAATAATTCATTCGAGCAGGCCCAAGTACTGCTATTACTGCATCATGGTCGCTATGTAATTTTATATGTTTAAATACTAATGATGAGGTTTCTAATGCCTCGATTCCAATTTCATCTCCTATTAACAAAAATACATTACTATTTCCTTTGGCTTTATCAAAAACCTTTCTTAATATACTTGGGTTTTCTAATATTATTAATATACTTTGAAGCACATCAATGTTTCTATATTCAGGGAAGTTAAGAAGTTTAGATATTCCTGAAAAGAAAGTGGAATCTTCAAGAATGGCAACTGAGGCATATCCTGTATATTTACTTATTTCATTTACTGCTTCTTTTAATAATGCTTCTGCTGAAAATCTAGATTGAAATAGCTTTTCTCTCGCTTCAGATTCAGTTTTTACGTTTATCTGATCTTCATCCATCGCTTCAGCTATGTAGAATCTCCATGCCTGAGTAGTTGGGATTCTTCCAGCAGATGAATGTGTCTTATACAAATATCCATGCTTCATAAGGTCAGCCATTTCATTTCTAATTGTTGCTGGACTTAGATCGAAGTCATATCTATCTGAAATTTCCATAGAACCAACAGCTTCTGCAGATTCCATAAATTCCTGCATAATTGCCAGAAGTAATTGTTTTTGTCTATCTGAAATATCGTTCATATGGGCGTATTAAAAAATGACTTGAAAACT
>JBAXRR010000015.1:0-24175 GCA_037131125.1 bacterium | reverse complement strand
AAACTTCTTGTATTTTAATATATCAAATTAGCAAACACAAGAGAAGATTGATAGCTTCGTAAAGAACAGGTTTCTGGAAATATCTTGAAGATAATTACATCCTTGTTTAATCCTTGGATTTGAAAACAAGTACTATTACAATAGTAGAAAGAATAGATGCAATTACAGCTCCTATGAAGAATATAGATCCTTCTGTCCTGTCTCCTATTAGAAGTGTCAAAAGCGCTACTATTAGAGTCGCTACAAATACTACAAAAGAATATTTTGTATATCTTGAAAGATCATTTGAAGATTTAACTTGAAACTTTGTTCCAATAGATTCAAGTAATGTATTACAAAAAGATGCTGCATATTTAAGTTCTTCTCCTAAGTAGTTCTTCTTGTAGTTAAGTATAGATTTCTGGTTTTTAGATACGTACTCTTCAAGAAGATTAATTAATTTATTTTGGTTAGAACTAATAAGCTCAATTGAGGATATGTTAATAAGGTTATTAGTTAGATGCCTTATTAAGACATAAGTATCACTATTCTTAAAGTATTCTTGCTTGATGTCATTTGTATCCATAAGGATATGCTCAACCATTTTAGCCTCATCTTCTATGACAATAGACATGAATTCTTCAAAGAATTTACCCAGACTCTTAAATTCAATAGCTTCGAGTTGTTGTTTGTATTTATCGAAGAAGTATTCAGTGTTAGATGCAAATACAACTGCATTATTATCCTTAAGATTATACAAAAGGTTTACTTCAACAGACTCAATTGACTTACTTTTTGAATTGTATTCTGGTAAGTGGAATATTAGGAAAAGCTGATCAGCACTTTCTTTAAACTCTACTCTATTATTAACAGCATATATCTTTTCAGCAATTGAAGCCTCAAGCTTCATATCAATTACTACTGTTTCTAGTAGTTTCTTATCTGGATTTTTAATTACCTTTAGTCCATTCATTATTAATAGAATATATTTATTACAAAAGAATTTCAAATATTTGTTGCGATCCTCTAAATATCTCGTTAGACTATTATTATTAATTTATATTTCATCTTAAATGGAAGAAAATAAAGCAAATGCTTGGTCAAATCCAAGTACTAGTGTGGGGCAAAGCCAAGCAGTTGGGGTTACTCCTAGTGAAGTAGCAAAACCTGCAAAAAGCTATCCTACATACTTAATAGTTGTACTTTTAGTAAGCATCTTTGTACTATTAGGTTTAGTATTCTTTTTGTATTTAAACCAAAACTCAGCAAATAAAGCTACAACTGTTGTAGCTACAAATTCTGTAAGTTCAGCTACTTCTCTAGCTAGCACTTCAAGTGTAAGTTCAGGTGGTCTAGTTAGCTCATCTACATCAAGTAAAGCTCCATATTATACTTACGCTACAAACGTTGGTAAATATGTAACTTTTGACTATCCACAAGGTGGAAAGATAACAGTAGAATCATCTAGAGCAGATAAAACGTTTACAAAAGCTTTGGATATCTCCAATATAAGCATAACAATAGATTCACTCACATTTGGATCAAGTACTGCATTTGGTGCTGATGAATGTACACAATATACTTATGATGTAAGTAAACCAAATACAGTTACATACCAAGGACCTTCATATAATGCAGATGGTACAACTGTAAAGAATGTTAAAAATGGTACATGGGATATATCTAGCGATAAAGTAGTCATTGTAAACAAAGATAAAGGTTATGCTCTTATCGCAAGTGACAAAATAGATGGTAAGTTCTTAATGCTTGATAACTATAACGAAAGCACTGGACTTAGATCTACTAATGGAATCTATAAAAATATTTGTAATAACATCTCCATTACTCCAAAAGGTTTAATCCAAGATACTACTGCTTCATCTTATGTAGGACATAGAGCTTACTGTGGTGCAAGTGGAGTTTCATTTACTGAAGCAAAGAAATGTGTAGAAGTATTAGACAGATACATCACATCTTTCAAAGTTAAGTAAACATCTTTAAGATAGAATTTAAAGACCACCTGAAAGGGTGGTCTTTTTTGTTACTATTTTAAAATTTGTCGGTTACTTTCGTATATATTTAACATATTTATACATATATCATGGAAGATAACAGAGTTAATGTTTGGAATACACCTAGTAACCAAATACCTTTAAATCAGGCAGCTAGTAATAGTAAACCTAACTATATAATTCCTGTTTTATGCACTTCAGTCATTGCTTTAGTACTTGTTGCTGGTTTTATGTTTGTTAAACAGAATAATGTAACATTTCCTACTAACTTAACTGGTAATACTTCAATTTCAAGCTCAATTAGTTCTGTAGTTAACTCAAGCGTATTTAATAACGATGCTACTGGTATTAAATTTAACTATCCTACTAACTTTTCTGTTAGTACTACTGGTACTGCTCTTGAAAGAATGGCAACAGAAGCAAAAAGTGTTGCAGATGGTACATTTAAAGGTGAAGAATCTAAAATTATAGTTACATCTCCAGATAATGCAAAATTAACTATAGACTTTAGAACTCCTCAGGATGAAATATATTGTCTATTTGAAGATACCGATCATTCTTGGATAAATGAACAGAAAAGTATTCCTGTATCTAATCTATTGTCATCTATTACTAAAAAAGGAGACTATGTAAGCTTTACTGGTAATTATGAATATAGAAGAAGAAGTTTAGAAAGTTACAATCCAACTGCTAAGAACGGTAGTAATCTTTACCAAATATGTTCTAATAACTGGAATATTGAAAGAGTATCTACTGGTAAATCTGAGAACGCATACTACTCAGTCTTAGCAAATACAAAAGTAGCTTTCATAATTAACTATGATCTAGCAAACGTTCAGGAATCTAAGAAATTAGAATCTTTAACAGCTTTAGATAACATAGTTAAGTCTTTAAAATTAAACTAAAGCTTTAGTTAGTAATATAAATACCACCTCAATTTCCAATGGGGTGGTATTTTGCTTTCCATATTAAGTACTAACAGGGTATAATTCTTATACTCATTTGGTGAGGGCACCTAGCTCAGCTGGCTAGAGCATCTCGTTTACACCGAGAGGGTCAGGGGTTCGAATCCCTTGGTGCCCACCAATTTGATATCCCCCCTTCTTTTATTTTTCAAACTTATCTCCGTAAGATTTTGTTATTGGATCTTTGAATAGAAGGAATTTTGGTGGGTAGAAAGTAAATACTCCAAATACTATTGGTATTGTTAAGATAAGAATAAAGGCTAATGGTTCTGAAAAGAATTGAATATTATTAACTAGTAGAAAATATTCTGTAATAAGTGCAACTAAAACAGATACATAGAATATTACAATTGTTAATACAAAAGGAACATTTTTAACAACTCTTTTTAAAGGTTCATACATTATTGGCACTCCAAATATTTCAATTGTCATAATAATAACCATTGCATTAAATATGTTTGTATAGCTTCCATTAAATGCTATTAACTGGAATATTAAAGCAATTAGAGAAGGACCAACATATAGCTTCATATGTTCCCATGTACTTTCGTTTACAGCAGAGAATGTGTGAAGTAGTATTCCATGTTTAAACCACTGATGTGTAAAGTGTAGAATTGTAGAAGGTATGGATATTAAAAAGAAAGATATTATGAGTACTAAAAAGATGCTCATAAAGATAAATTAATAAATTATCTTTGCATAAATACTATTGCAAGTCCGAAAAGAACTCCAATAGCCCCAAATACCCAAAATCTTATTGTCACTTTCTCTTCTTTCCAACCAAGGAATTCAAAGTGATGATGAATAGGTGCCATCTTAAATATTCTTCTTCCAAGGATTCTTCTCCCAATCCCTTGTATTAGAGAACTTCCAAGTTCTATTAAGAATACTGAACAAAATGGTATTAGTAGAAAAGGTCGATTAAGAGCAAAAGCGATTGATGCAAGCATAGTACCAAGTGCAAGACTTCCTACATCTCCCATCTGAACTCTAGCTGGAGGTGTGTTGAAGTAGAGATAAGGAATTAGTGTTCCTATTACAATTGCACAAATGATTGCTATTGGAATATTCCCAATTATAACTGCAGTAATTAAGAAGCCTATGAATGAAAATATTGCGAGCCCACTGGATAATCCGTCTAAACCATCTGTAATATTTACAGCATTAGACATTGTAAGAACAGTAAGTATTATGAATGGGATCATAAGAAGTCCTACTTCTACGTTACCAAGAGCTGGAAACCATATATGTGTCCAACCTAATCTTCCAACTATCCACCAGACGATTAGAAGTGCCACAAGTAATTGAACTAGTATTTTTTCATGTGCTTGTATTCCCTTTCCTGGATTACTTCCAAGCATAAAGAAAAAGTTTTTATACATAGTCCAAGGAAAAAGGAGGACAAGATAAACTCTATATAAAAAGCTCTTGTGGACTGTCATGAGCTTAACTGTTCTTCTAATTGATCTAACAGGTCTTTCCCTTCCATAAATGTTAAGAACATCATCTAGACCTCCAAGTATGGCAGATATAGCGAAGACTAGTATTGGGATCTTTACAGACCCAGAAAGTACAAGTTTATGAAAATCGAAGTTTGCAATTAATGTAAGTAGTATTGTCGGAATTACAAATATTAATCCTCCCATAATTGGAGTTCCTACCTTCATGTTTCTCTTCTCTACTATTGTTGAAAAGTCGTAGTTTGCTACTCTAAAGATCTTAAATTTATACAGGAGTTTAATGATAAGAGGTGTAAGGGAAAGTGCAAAAAACATAGAGAGAATTATATACATAATAAGTATATATATTGTGTCAAACGTTTGTTTATCCATGTAGAAATATATTTATAGTATAATTATTATATATTATGAAGAAGTTTACCAAAAACAACCAGGGATTTATATGTATTAACTGTGGGAAGGAAGTTTCGTTACATCCAACGTCAAGTCGGGATCATTGTATCTTCTGTCTTTACTCTTTGCATGTAGATATTTATCCAGGAGATAGGCTTAATGAGTGTAAGGGAGTTCTTAAACCAATAGATATAGAAGTTAACGCAGATAAAACAAAATTAATATATGAATGTCAAAAATGTCACTTAAGAGTTAAAAACATCTCAGCCCCTGATGATAACTTTGATGAAATTATTAAAATTTCAGTAAGTCATGGTAGAAGTAAATAAGGACTTAAAAGAAAAATTAGATAATCTTCCTAAACTTCCAGGCTGCTATATATATAAAGATAAGGAGTCTAATATTATATATGTAGGTAAAGCTAAAAGATTAAAAGATAGAGTTAGTTCATACTTTAACGACTACGATAGACTAGATCCCAAAAGACAACTTCTTGTAGATACAATTTTCGATTTAGATACTATTGTTGTAGACACAGAAGCAGAAGCACTTATTCTTGAAACAAATCTTATTAAAAAATACCATCCTAAGTTCAACAGGATGATGATGGATGACAAAAACTATAGCTGGATAAAGATAACTACTTATGAAGATTTTCCAAGAATTCTAATCGCTCGTAAACTTATTGAAGATGGATCTGACTACTTCGGACCTTATCCAGAAACATTTCCTTCTAAAGATGTTTTAAAGAAACTAAGAAAGATATTTCCCTACAGATCTTGTCATAGGACGATTGAGCATGTTGAGGATATAGCGAGTTTGAATAACACTTCAGTAAAAGAAAAAGGTACAAGAAAAACTAAAATTAAAGTTATCCCCTACCTTACAGATACTAATTCAGGAGTTCATTCAAGTGATCCTAATCCTTGTCTTTACTATCACCTTGGACTTTGTAAAGCTCCTTGCGCTGCTGTTATTACAAAACTTGAATATAGGAAAAGCATTAATAATATTAAGAGATTTCTAAAAGGACAAAAGAATGAAATTCTTACAGAATTGGAATCTGAAATGCAATTAGCATCTAAAGAAATGAAATATGAGAAGGCTTCTTTACTTAGAGATAGGATAAATAATGTTAAATATGTACTTAATCAGGTGAATTTAGGATCGGATGTTGACGATGTTGTTGCAAGTAGTAGAAAGAATAAAGAAAGATCGGATGCATTAGAAAGCTTATTTAAATCCTTAAATCTTACAAAAGAATTTGAAGATAAAAGAAAAATAGATCCTAACACTAATACATCTGGAGATATTAAGATTGAATGTTATGACATATCTAATATACAAGGAACTAATCCAGTTGGATCTATGGTTGTATTTGTAAATGGACAATCTCGTCCTGATCTATACAGGAAGTTTAAAATAAGAACTAAAGATACACCTGACGATTTCGCTATGATGAAAGAAATGTTATCTAGAAGATTTAAGAGAATAAACAAAGAAGATAAAGAAGTTAAATATGATGAAACATTTAGTATACTTCCAGATCTTGTAATAATAGATGGAGGAAAAGGACAACTTAATGTCTGTGATTCCGTACTAAAAGAACTTGGTCTTCAGGATATTCCTCATGTAGGTTTAGCTAAAAGAGAAGAAGAAATCTTTATCAATAAGAAAGAACTTAATATTGAAACTCCAACAGCAATTAATAGCCTAAATTTTGACAGAGTTAAATTACCTAAAAGGTCAGACAGTCTTAAACTTGTTCAAAGAATACGAGATGAAACTCATAGATATGGAATAACCTTTCATAGAAAGTTAAGATCTAAGAAGTTTCTTGAGAAGAAAGATTAGTTATATTTTGAAAGCACCAAACTCCACTGAGTCGAATACTTGAGATGGAAGTAATGATCTTGCTTCAATTCTTCCATATCCTTCATAACCTTGGTCGAATAACGGAGATGCTAAATGAATTCCAGTATGATCATCGTAACCTAAGTTAATTCTTAGAATGAATCCTTTAGGAACTGTAATCTTCTCTCTAGTTTGTCCTAAGTAATATAACGAACCTCGTCTTGATATTTCCATTTGCAGTTCCTCTCTTGTAACTGGTCTAAGACCTAGATATTTTGCTAATAAATCTCTATTACTTCTATTAAGCTTAGAGATTGCGTCTAAATCTATTTCTCTTGTTGTATGTAAGTAGAAGGTATCGACTGGCAAAGTAAATGCTACAGGCAATTGTGTGTATTTCCCGCTACTAATATCATAGGGCTGTTCTCCATATATTGCTCCAGATTTATCTTGGGCAGAAGTAATGATCTTTAAGTCTCTATCTTTTGAAACAGAAAGTGCAATTCCTGGTATTTCTTCTCCAAATATCTGGGCTTTAGGATAATAGAATCTTCCTACAGCAATATCTTCAGTTAATTTAACTGGAACTCTATTGAGAGAATCTAATCTAGTCTCAATTACAAATTTACCATTCCCAATATATCTATAGTCACCAAATGTAACTTCTTGTAAAGATTGCATTAGGCTACTTCTAACACAAAAATGATTAAAATCTATGAGAGAAGTCATACATAAAACTGCGTCATCTCTATTAACTCGACCTAGTTGAACGCCAAAGTCCTTTTCGAAGTCTACTTCAATTGTTCCATAAGCAGTTACTCTATCTGGAGTTTGATAAATATTTCTCATTACTGAGTCCTTATTACTTACCCAAAATTTTTCTTCTGGTGAAAGTAAATTAAATGCTTTTTCAATCGTACCTAACTGTTTTGGTGTACTTGCTTCATTGGTTCCCATTGCTAAATTATATCACTACAAAATTTGAGCTTCCACAATAATTATGTTCTTGTGAGAACGGATTCAGGAGAATCATCAGTAACTAATTTCTTCTTACTTGTTTTCTTAGGAGTTTCTTTTTTGATAGCATCTTTCTCAGACTTTTCTTTTTCTGTTTCAGTTGGAGTAGTTTTAGGTTCCTTATCTTTTAATTCTTTTAGTTTCCACATAAATATTCTAGCTCTATTGTTTCCATATTTAAGTGGATAGTCTAATGCAAAACTCATTGCTTGAGTAAGTACGGCTTCAGATCTTGTCTTTGCTAGTCTCATATACAGACTTCTATGTGGTAGATCATTTAATTTAACAGCAATTCTATATCCTAAGTCTTGAAAGTCATGCCTAACATACTTTTGTGTCTTCGTAATGGAATCAATAAGTCCACTTCTGTCTTTTTGAATAATATCTTTGAAAGATTTAAGTTTTGCCATTTGTTATATTGCTTTAAGTTTGTTAGCTAACTCTTCAGGTAAACCTCTAAATGGTTCGCTTCCCATGAATACAATTAATTGCTTATTAACTGAATTCTTTGCAATGTATTCTAAGTTAGCAAGCAGTATACTATCTTCTAATTGAATTTCAACATTAACTTTATCTTCAAGTAACACTTTCTTGAAATCTTCACCAGATGCAAGATCTGAATCCTCTTTTAGTTTATTTATTCTCCACTTAGGAATAATAACTCTCGTTACATCTTTAAATACGTCTTTGTATGTAGTTAAAGATAGTTTAGTCCTGTTTCCCATGTTTGGTTCAATAATTGCAGTAATGTCGTAGCCAATATATTTTTCCTTTAGTGCACTTATTGTAGCTTTAAATTTAGATGGATTATGAGCAAAGTCATCTATTACAGTAACCTTTTCAGAGTCTAATAATATATTTAATCTTCTATATATTCCTAAGAAGGAATTTACTGAAGTTTTTAGAGAGAGTTCGAAATCATAATCACTTATTTCAGAAAGTAATTTACCTTGTTGTTTTAAAGTCTTTAGTAAAGTAATAGCAGATAATATATTTTCAAAGTTATGTCTACCAATTACTTGTGGAGAGTATCCTTCTAAAGAAGAATCTGTGTATTCATAGTAAATTGTAATACTTTCTTTTCCTGCTTTCTTTATGACATCTTCAACATTCTTTCCCTTCTTATTTGCAATAACTATTCCATCTAGTGGAATTGTCTTTACCATTTCAACAAAATTATTTACATAATCTTCTTCTGTTTTAAATACATCTGTATGATCCCACTCTGCACTAGTAAGTATTAAATACTTAGGAGAATAGAAAAAGAATTTAGATTTAGATATTGTTTTAGATGTTAGGTATTCATCTCCTTCTACAATTGACCATAAAGAATCTTTGAAAGATACCATTGAATCTAAATTAAGTGCTTTACCACCTATCATGAAGGAAGTATTTAAGTTTAGGTTATTAAATATATGAACTAGTAAAGCAGTTGTTGTTGTCTTTCCAAATGTACCTGCTACTACAATTGAATTTTCTTTTATGCAAAACTTTTTTAATACTTCAGGATATGAAAGCATCTCATAGTTCATATTCTTGCATTCAATGTATTCAGGATTCTCTAAAGATATTGCATTTCCAACTATTACCATATCTGGTTTATCTTTAAGGTCCTTTATATGTTCTTGTTTGAATCCAATTAGGATCTGTATACCAGCTTCTTGTAGCATTGTACTCATTGGAGGATAAATACCTTTATCTGAACCAGAAACGTTATGACCTAGTTTTTTGAGCTCTATTGCAATAGAACCCATCGTTATTCCACAAATTCCAATTAAATATATATTCATATTATTTATGTAACAAATTACATATCAGAAAGAAACATGAAGCATAAATTAAATTTTCAACATGAGTTCCATACTTGTTCCACCAGTACTTCCAGGTAGTGTTTAAATTCTGCTTGACATACTACCTGTTGTGTACTAATTTTTGTCTCATCTCAATTAGTTGTATGTGATCATAAACTCATGAATTGTCCTTATTGTAAATCAAAAAACACAAAAGTAGTAGACAAAAGAGACAGTGAGGAATTACCAGTAACAAGAAGAAGAAGAGAATGTCTTTTGTGTGCAAAGAGATTCACAACATATGAGCGTATAGAAAATATTGAGCTTGAGGTTGTAAAGAAATCTGGCCGAACAGAACCTTTTGATAGATCCAAACTTAGAAGTGGTATTGCAAGAGCTGTTAGAAAGAATATTTCAGAAGAACATATAGACGAATTAGTTGAAAAGATTGAGCTTAGACTTATGGGACTTGGTGCTAAATCTATAAAGACAAATGACATTGGTAAATTCGTTATGGAAGAACTACTAAAATTAGATAAGTTAAGTTATTTGAGATTCGCATCGGTGTATAAAGACTTTAAGTCTCTTGATGATTTCGAAAGTGAAATACATTTAATTAATTCTAAATAGTTTAGTTGCAATTTCAATATATTTATTAACCTACTAATATGTCTAAGTTTGAAAGAGTTTTAAGAGAAAATGTTGGCAACAAGGGACTTAAGATTAAAAGAATATTTACAGATCCAAAACACAATCTTTTAGATGAAATTAAATATGAGTTAAGAGTTTCAAAAATTACAGATGAAAAAGGTAAGGCAGTATTTGAAAAGAAAGATGTTGAAGTACCTTCTACTTGGTCTCAAGTTGCAACAGATGTTCTTGCTCAAAAATACTTTAGAAAAAAAGGTGTTCCTAAGAAGATTCTAGATCTTCAAAGAAGTGAAAAGGAAGATCTATACAATTTTGATTCTTACAAAGATAAATATAGAGATTTGGAAAATAGGGGCGAACTTATTGGAGAAGACTCTATAAAACAAGTTGCTCATAGACTTGCCGGAACATGGACATACTGGGGAGATAAATATGGATATTTTGACACTCCAGATGATGCAAAAGCATTTTATGATGAACTTAAGTATTCATTAATTGATCAGGTTGCAGTTCCTAACTCTCCTCAGTGGTTTAATACTGGTTTGTACTGGGCATATGGTATCTCTGGCCCATCTCAAGGTCATCATTACGTAGATCCTGACACAAAGAAATTAACTCTTTCTAAAGATGCATACTCTCACCCACAACCACATGCTTGTTTTATTCAAGCAATTAAAGATGACATGGTTAATAAGGGGGGAATTTTTGACACATTAACTAAAGAAGCTAGAATATTTAAATTTGGATCTGGAACTGGTACTAACTTTTCAGAACTTCGAGAAAAAGGTGCAGCACTATCTGGTGGAGGTACATCTTCAGGAGTAATGACATTCTTATCTGTCTTTGACAAGTCTGCTGCATCTATTAAATCTGGTGGTACAACAAGAAGAGCTGCAAAGATGGTTATTCTTAATGTAGATCATCCAGATATAGAGGAGTTTATTAACTGGAAAGTAAGAGAAGAAAGAAAGGTGGCATCTCTTGTTACTGGAAGTCATATTTGTTTTACACATCTTAAGTCAATAATGCTTTCTGCTGAGAAGTCTGGACTTGACCCACTAAAAAATCCTGAACTTAAGAAGCTTATCATTAAAGCTAAAGCAGACTTTGTTCCTCTTAACTACATTAAGAGAGTTTTAATGTTAGTAGAAAATGGTGTAAGTTCAGATAAATTTGATTTCCAAACCTTCGATACTGACTTCAGATCGGAAGCCTACACTACTGTAGATGGACAAAACTCTAATAATACAGTTAGAGTTACAAATGACTTCATGGATGCTGTCCTAAATGACAGAGATTGGAATCTTGTATCTAGAGTTAATGGTAAACCTGTTAAAAGTATTAAAGCTAAAAGTCTTTGGAATGAAATATCTCAAGCTGCATGGGAATCTGCAGATCCAGGCTTACAATTTGACACTACTATTAATGAATGGAACACATGTCTTAATGATGGAAGAATTAATGGATCTAATCCATGCTCAGAATATATGTTCTTAGATGAAACAGCATGTAATCTAGCATCTATTAATTTAGATAAATTCTACGATCCATCTAAGAGATATTTTGATATCGAGAAATACAAACATATTATTAGACTATGGACAATAGTTCTTGAGATATCTGTATTAATGGCACAGTTACCTTCTGACACTATGGCAGAAAGAACTTACCAATACAGAACGCTTGGACTTGGATATGCAAATCTTGGAACTATGCTTATGAAAGCAGGTGTTCCTTATGACAGTAAAACTGCAGTAAGTATTACTGGATGTTTAACAGCAATTATGACAGGAGAGTCATATTCAGCATCTAGTGAAATGGCAAAAGTGCTGGGAACATTTGAAAGATATGATGCTAATAAAGAAATAATGCTTAAGGTTATTAGAAACCATAGAAGAGCTGCATATAATGTTGGAGATAGTCTAAAGATTCGTAACGAAAGACTATTTAGAGAACTTGGTGACTTTGAAGATCTATCTATTAAACCTACTGGTATAGATGAGCAATATGCACCAGAATACTTAGTAAGTGAAGCTAAGAATTCATGGGATAAGGCATTAGATTTAGGAGAACAATTTGGATACAGAAATGCTCAAGTATCTGTCATTGCTCCAACTGGAACTATTGGTCTTGTAATGGATTGTGACACAACTGGAATTGAACCAGACTTTGCTTTAGTTAAGTTTAAAAAGCTTGTTGGTGGTGGATACTTTAAAATTGCAAATGGTTCACTCATACCTGCACTTCAGAACTTAGGTTACTTAGATGAGCAAATAGATGAAATAGTTAAATATGCAATTGGACATGGAAGTATAGACGATGCACCATTCATCAACAAAGTAACTTTACTTAAGAAAGGACTAGATGAGGCTTCCATTATTAGAATAAATGAATCTGTTAAGAGTGCATTTAGTATTACCTTTGCATTTAATAAGTACACAATTGGAGATAATCTTTATGATGAACTTATTAAAAAAAGTGGTAAAGATGACAATGGTAATATTCTAAAGAGCTTAGGTTTTACAGATGATGAAATAGCAAAAGCAGATGAATATGCATGCGGAACTATGACCACAGAAGGCGCTCCTTATCTTAAGGAGGAACATTATGCCGTATTCGACTGTGCGAACAAGTGTGGGTCTATTGGAAAGAGATATATTGAGGCAATGGGACATGTAAGAATACTTAGTGCAGCTCAACCTTTCATTTCAGGTTCCATTAGTAAAACAATTAATCTTCCAGAGGATGCAAGTATTGAAGAAGTACAAAATGTTTACATGAAGAGTTGGAAATTAATGCTTAAGTGTAATGCATTGTATAGAGATGCATCTAAATTATCTCAGCCTTTATCTACAAGTTCAAAGTCTGAAGATGTTTATGCAAAACTCTTCACCTTTGACAGTGAAGAAGATATAACAAGTGAAGTGGTATCTAACACTAATCAAGTTAAGATGATTACTGTACAGTCTAAAGTACAAAGAAAAGAGTTAGCAATAGAAAGAGTCAGTATCACACATAAATTCATAGTTGCAGGACATAAAGGCTTTATTACAGTAGGACTCTACGAAGATGGTAAACCTGGAGAAATATTCTTATCTATGAGTAAAGAAGGAAGTACACTAAGAGGAATTATGGATGCTTGGGCTATCTCCATGTCACTTTGTTTACAATATGGAGTACCACTTAGAGATTTAATTAAGAACTATGCTCATGTCAGATTTGAACCAGCTGGAATGACAAATAACAAAAACATTCCAATAGCTAAATCTGTTGTAGACTATCTTGCTAGATGGTTAGCATTAAAGTTCTTACCAAAGGAAGAAGCTAAAGAATTTCATAACGAAGAACTAGTTGAATATGCATTTTCTAGTACATCTTTCTTAAGTGGAAAGACACTAGCAGATAAATTTAACCAGATAAGTTTTAATCTAGATACAACTTTAGATACAAATTACCCTACTCATGAGGCTAAAGTTGAGACAGGAACTATGGTTATGCATAATACAACAATAGTTAGTGACAAAGTTGTAGATATGGAAAAGAAAGTGGATATTAAAGACCAAGTAACTGCTTCTAGAAGACAAAATAACGAAGATGCACCTAATTGTAGTGAGTGTGGATCTGTTATGAACAGAAGTGGAGCTTGTTACAAATGTCCAGACTGTGGAGCAACAAGTGGATGCTCCTAGAGATCCTAACTAGTGAAACCTACTAGTAAATTAAATACACCAATTGAAAAGATCAGTTGGTGTATTTTTTTGCTAAAAGTATTAATATTATCCTATGGAAAAAAAGATATATGTGTCAAAGTTTAAGTATTACAGATCTATGTTTGGAGTAATGATCGGATTTATTTTAAGTGTAATAGGCGGTATATATGGAATATGGGTGTTAGCTATATTTGGGTTGTTTATATTTCTAGGTTCATTGTATTTTTTTATCTCCTACAAGAAATACGTTTTAACACTTTCAAAGGGAAAACTTGTTGAGATGTATTCCAACAAAAAAGTTGAGCAAGATTTCCTAGATATTACTATGATAGATATAGATGTTAATGATAATGAATTTACAACAGTAATTTATCCAATATTGTTTCTATTAAATAAAGATAATCTAAAAGTTGAATATAGGCTTCATGATCAGGCAAATTTATCTGAAGTAGTAAAATGGGTAAAAGAAAACTATTCTAATGTCACTATTTCTAGCAAAACGAAAGAGTATTTAAACCTTTCATCTGAAGATAATATTCGCTGAAGTAGTAATCTAATATTACTCTGCTCTTTCAATTACAATCTTTATGTCCTGATTGTAATTAATATCTACACTAGAGAAGTATTCTAATCCTAATTGAGCTTTTTGGTTCTTATCCAAAGTAACTAGAACACTATCTGTATTAAAGCTTGTTGAATTTAACTTAAGACTTAGATTTAAATTCTTACTAATATCTGCATCTTTTAATATACTTACTTTGTATGTTGTTCTATCTGAAGTGTTTAATATGTTTCCAAAGAATACATAACTCTTTCTAGAAACAATTCCATCTGGACTTAATTCAACATCTAATACAACTGCATTACCAACTTTTTTGTTACTCACTATTTTTTCAAATTTAGATTCAGTAAGTTCAGGAACAAAATCAAAACCTGCACCCGTGTCTGCAGTATTTACGCCAAGCACATTACTTTTTGCATTATCTACACTTGCTGTTTGTCCTACTGGTTCAGGTAGTTTGTATAGTTTAGGTATTAAATTAAATGAAACAATAATTGGAAGAATAAATGCAAACATTAGCACACATACAAACATGAAATCTGTTGCCAACTCTAAGGTTTTCTTCATATAAAAATATTAAGATAATATTCTTTTCCAATGTAGAGGAAAAGCTAAATGATGTAAAGAGAATTGCTATTTATTTGTATACATTTAGAAATTAAATAGATTTTTTAATGAATTAAGTATTAAATCTGTTGCGTTTGAAGTTGCTCCTGATGTAATAGCCACAGTGTTAGATGAATTTCCTACGTTATTAGCTTTATCTTTAGAAACAGCTTTAAAATGGTAAACCTTAGATGGTTCAAGTCCTGAGATAGATAACATATGGTTATATGTTAAGTTAAAGTCTGTTTGAGTTCTAATTTCGAAGTTATCTGAATATCCTTCTCCATACTCTACACTTGTAGTAGCAGGTTCATCTGTATTCCATGAAATAACTACTTGAGATTTTGTGCTAGTTGTTCCAGAAGTACCATTAGGAACTACTTCAATTGTCATTTCAGATATTACTGGAGGTCTTGTATCTGAAGCTGTTGTGAATTTAACAATGTCAGATTTAGCTTCATTTCCAATCCTGTCATATCCTTTAACAATAAGGTTATATGTAATATCTGGAGTAAGACCATTTAGTGTTAGTTTATGATCCCCTGAAATTAATGCTAGATTTACCTGATCTCTACTTTGTGTAGATTTTCCTTCAGGGAAGTAGGTAATAATTGAAGATATTTCAGTATTAGATGTCCAGTTTACTAGTATTGTTGTATCTGCTGTATTCTTTATTTGTTGAAGCTTAATATTTGATACAGTTGGTTTAGGAAGTGTCTTTAATTCAAGAACTGTTCCTTCGTATTCACTATCTTCTATGTCAAAAGGATTAATTCTATAGTAATACTTTGTACCATCTGTAAGACCTTCAAGGTTAACTGTGTATGTACTTTCATTTTGAGATGTAGGTAATTCAATTACAGCTCCAAATTGAGTAGTCTTTCCATAATATATCTTAACTTTAGTTGCTTTGTTTGTTGTGAATTGTACTTGAGCTGAAGTAGTATTTATAAATCTTAAATTTACATTCTTAACTTCAGGTGCTGCTTCTGTAACAAATGTTTGTTCAGTACTTTCTCCAATATTTCCATCTTCATCTGTCCAACGTGCTTTGTAATAGTAAGTAGTTGCTGGTTGAAGATTAACAAGATTATTAACATGCTCTGTAACTTGTTTAGAGTTAGCTATTTCATCTTGGAAGTATTTACCACTTTCTAATCCGTAACTAACTCTACTATCTGCCGTTCTTCCTGTTACCCAAGATATTGTAGCCTTCTTTGTAGTTACATTACTTGTAACTGGATTAGATACTAATGGAGCTGGTTCTGTAAATGAACCTTTAGGAGTAATACTTACTGAAAGTGAATAGCTAGGATTAGCTTTAGATTCATCTGTATTATCCATACTCCCAATTCTGTAATAATACTTCTTTGAAAGTGGAACTGTATCTACAAATGCAGTTCCATTTGTTTCAGTAATCTTTGTCCAATTTGTTCCATCTTCAGATCTATCTATTTCATAAGTTAATACACCAGTACCTTTATATACAGGTTCATTCCATGCAAGAGAAACACTCCATAAGCTTACACTCTTAATAGATGCGTCCGAAGCTCTTAAGTTTAATACAGGATCTGGAACCAAAGAATTCAAAGTAAATGTTTTAGATAAAGCATTACCTGCAGAGTAGTTATTAAGGTCATCCGCAGATACTACATATATTGTATTTTGTCCTTTAACTGCTCCTACTAATTTGCCTTCAGGTATTGTTGTTGAAGTAGTTGGAATATATATACTTGAATTACTTAATATTGTACTTAATAGATTTGGTGGAGTTGTGTTTATCATGTAGTAGTAGGATTTTAAGGTTCTACCAGTAGATGGTGTTGCACTAGGCCAAGATACAGAATACATATTACTTGTAGAAGTTTCTGGAGTAATTGTAATAACAGAACCATCTGCAAACTTAGGAGCATCTCCACCATATGAAATTAGAGCAGATCTACTTACAGTAGATTTATTCCCAGCTATATCTATAGCCTTAAAGTAAATAGTATTATTTCCCATTTGTATATGAGATGCATCATGGGCAACAGATAAATAATATGGTTGAGTATGTCCAATTGGGATGTAATCTAATCCTAAAGAAGAACTAGTATCACTTCCTGTCCAATCTGTTTCATTATTTAAAGAGTATTGGTAACCAAGTAATTGTGAATTTGCATCTGATGCTATTCCATTACCACTTACTGGCCAATTGAAATAAATATCATTAACATTAGCGAATGAATTTTGTGGTGCTGAGAATGAAGTAACATTTATAGGAGGAATATCGTCATACTTAAAATCAAAAGTCTCACTTGTTATATATGTATTTCCAGTATTATCTATTGCCTTAATGTTTAAGTAATATGGATTATCTGAAGTAGATAACCAAGTATTACCTCTTAAACTCACATCACTAAAATCTATTTCATTAGTTCCTACTATGAATTGACATGGAGTTCCTGTAACACTTACAGGAGATGTACCAAGTAGTCCTTTTTGACCTACTGGATCTACTCCACCAGCACTTTGACTTAGAGATAAACAGTATCCTTTAATTCCAGATCCACCTATATTATCTGCTCCCAGATCCCATCGAAAGTAAGGAGCAAGATCATTTGTCCAACCAGTAGTCTTAGTAATAATTCTACCATTTAAACTACTCTTCATTGTTGTATTTGAAGCATTAGTAATAGGTGGAGTTGTATCTTGGACATAATGAACTCCAATACTACTAACAGTTGGGGTAGTTAATTGACTAGCACTATTTAATGTAGCTTTAACTTGAATATATTTTTGAGCAAGAGCATTAATAGAATAATTAGGTGATGATCCTGTATTAGCAGTATATGAAGTCCATGTATTAGCATCTCCTGAAGTTCTTACTTGGTAACTAACTGTATTTCCATTTAATGTCTCGCTAGTTACAAAATTAGGAACACTTCCCCACTGAGCATTTGAATTAAGATTAATAACAGGAGATTCCCATGTACCACTTGATGCATACTTCTGTTGGTTAGAAGTAGCTTGAGAATGAGTTGTTAAGCTTTGGTAATATATGTCACTAATTTGATTCGTACTAAGAGACTGGTTAAAAATTCTTAGGTCAGAATAGGTTGCATTTGCAGGGTATGGGTCTGATGAAGATGCATGTCCATTAAAGTAAAGTGTAGTTGCACTAAATGCAGTTGGTGTATATGTTCCTGAGGTACATTGATTATTAACACATATGTTTCCGTTTCCGTTATTCCATGTAAGTAATATGTTGTAATTAGTTCCTCGAGTTAATGCTATTGTTTTTGAAAAATTACTTGCTCCTGTAAATGGGTGAAATATAAAGCCACCACCACCACTATTGGTATAGTATAAGTCAAAATAGTTTCCTGTAGTTATATTGGATGAAATTATGTGCTTCCGTGAAGCTGTAGCTATTACTTCTGCTGTATCCCAGTTAGGTTTATACCAAAATGACATTGAGCCTACAGATTGTCCATTTGATATATTTCCAGTAGCTGTATATTGTATATCTGATACAACTCTACTCGAGCTAGAATTATTTACACTTCCACTCCAACTATATCCAGTTCCTAAACTACCATCTGTATATGTTGTTGCATATCCTTTTGAAGCTTCTAATTGAACTCCATCTAAATAAATAGTTTTTCCTGCTTTAACTGATACTCCATACAATGCAGCCTGATTAACTCCTGTTAAAGATCCAGTAAGTCTCCACCAACCTCCTCCCATATCATTATATGTTGTTGAAAGTATTGAGTTGTTATAGTAAAGCTCAGCAATTGTATTGTTTACTGTTCCTCCTATATTTCCTGCTGTTCCATCGTAAACGTATGCACTTAACATATCTGTTGCAGTATTTCCTACATTTACACTTGTAGTATATTCATCTCCTAAAGTTCCTCCATTAACAAGTTTTGCACTATTACTTCCGAATTTATAATAAGCTGCTGTTGAGTTTTGAGTTGGAGTTAAAGAAGTAAAATTTGAATATGTTGCATCTGCCTGATTAGTTCCATCTTGTTTAGATCCAAAGTAAGCTGTAGTTGGAACTACCGAGAAAGAAAGTGGTGTTATCATGTTCATAGCACCTGTTATTGCAGCTATTTGTGAAGCAGAAAGAACCATATTGTATATTGCAATTGATTGAATATTAGCAGAGATAAAACTAGTGTGAGTTCCAGCTTGATTTAGTCCTCCAATATCAATCGGATATAATGCTGTTCCGGACCATGACCCAATAATACCAACTGGTAAACCATTTTTATAAGGAGTACTTCCTCCCATTGCGAGATTTCCCGCTGTTTGCATTGGACTCGATGCTAAACTTCCTCCATTAAAGAACCAAACTTGAGTTTGACCATTCTTATTTGGTGCAATTGCGAAACTAGTTGTTCCACCAACATACTCTCCAGCTAGATATGCGTCTCCATTTGCGACATTATTATAATTAATTATCATAGACCAATTAGATGAAGGGATAATTCCTGTATTTAAATACTGTCCGTTAAATGTCCAGCCTGCTGTAGAGGTCCAAGCAGGCGCTGCTCCTCCAGCAGTTAGATCATTTGTTCCAGGATTAGCTTTGTTTACATAACTATTGGCAAGTGATGATGCGCCAACTGCTTGGTAAGCACCAACAGCTCCAGATGCTCCACCTGCTGTCCACCAGTTTGCAACTGGCGTCATATCTATTTTAGTTACTCCATCTACTTTGAAAAGAATTTGAGTAGATGAATATGATATTTCCAAATTGTATGTAGTTCCTGCAACAATTGCTCCTGTTGCGTCCCAAGATTTAATCCTATTTCCATTTCCGTCGTTTATATCAAGAGTTACAGTATTTGCAGCACTCCAATATGCACGAATATAGTTAGTTGCATTTCCATAAAGATCTATAATATATGGAGTTGAATTTCCATACTTAAGCATGTCTGATGAATTATGTCTTGGGGTATATTTAAATTTAACAACTCCAGATGTTGCTGTTAAGTTACTTACTGTTTGAGTTAAGGTATCTGTTCCATCTACTCTAACTCCTGACGTTTCTGTAGAGTTTGCTAGAGATGCAGGAGTAATTGTAAGAGAAATATCATTTAGCGGGAATGCAAAAACATCATCATATAATGCAATATTAGGAGCTTCTCTATTAATATTAAACTGTATATTTGCTCCTGTTGCATCTGATCTTGCTCTTAATACAGACTCTTGAAGTGTCCAACTTATTGCTGAGGATGTCATTCTTCCAGCATATGCACCATTAGTACTGTCTTTATTTTGAATTGCTAGGTATCCTGTCTCCATTCCCATTTCTGCGTAGTATGATCCTGAAACATATTTTGAAAAGCCTCCTTCCGAATAGAATTTATTTCCTGTTAATGAAATATTGTTGGACTTAAGCCATTTTTGCCAATTATCAGTTGAAAATCTTATTGATTGATTTCCTGAATGTTTGTCACCTGCTGATGCTGCTACTTCACCTGTATTTATTGTTACATTTTGAGACCACCCTGTTGGAACATATGGGTCGCCTGTTCCAGTTTCAAGCGAAGGATTAGTTATTAAATTACTTTGTACTTCGACCTGGTGCCAATATACTGTTCCACTTGCTTGCGTATTAATTAATTTAACTCTAATATTTGTACATCCTGCTGGAGCTTGTCCTGAGAATATAAATACATCTGGAGATCCTTTTGTTGATGCACTTGTTCCAGTAAGACTTCCTATTTCTGTTCCATTAGACTGATCATAGAATATTATCTTCGGAATAGATGTTCCATCACTATTTGCTAATGCTCTAATTACAAAATTAGATCCCGCAGAAGTAGATATATCTTTGTATATTCCTTCATTAGTTCCGTTACTTGTAAATTTGTATCCACCATTAAATATTTTTTCATTTGTCGCTAATGCTGAAACATTAATATAACTTCCGGTAGAATCTAGATTTGCCATTGCAGATGATATAGATGCTACTTGAGCTGCTGTAAGAGTTGTATTATATATAGCTGCAGCTTGAAGAGAACCACTCATGTTATTGTTTGATCCAAGTCCATTGTTGTTTCTTGCCATAAGGTAGATTTCATTTCCAGGATATGATCCACCACTACCAAGTCCACTAACATCTTGAGTTCCATTAAGATACCCGTATGCTCCAGCTACGGCCATAACGCCTGATGCAAGTCTATTGGAATTACCAACCCAAGAACTACCATTAGCATAGTAGTGACTATTTGATGAACTAGTTATTGGTTCTAAAGCTATATTTCCATTACTTGCATTTGTTGAAGATAAAACATTTTGAGCATTAGTTCCACTCATACCAGAAAATCTAGCAATAGCACTCCATGTATTAGCTTGTGGAATAATACCTGTTTTAAGATAGGTAGTTGAGTTATCTCCAGTCCATCCAGTAGATGCACTCCAAGTAGGAGCAACACCTGTAGTAGCATCATTAGTTCCAGGATTAGCTTTGTTAATATATGAATTTGCTAAAGATGATGCACCAATTGGTTGATAAGCAGCGACAGTTCCTGTTGAGTTATTTAAAGTCCACCATGGTATTTGATTCCATCCATCGTTAGTATATGTACCATCCATCATGTATCCATTCTTTCCATTTGTTCCTCCAAGAAGATTACTTGAATGAGGATGACTCCATGCCTCTCCAGTTGTTCCTAGTGTTCCAGCTGTTTGATTAGTTGGCAGAGCAAATACAACATCCCATGATCCAGTTATATTTGTTGGATCTTTTCCACTTCCTGAGTTATATATTTGAGATAACTCGTCTCCATTACCTACATTTATACCTGATATAGGAGCGGAAGAAAGATACAGAGGACGTCTATATACTGTAAATCCTTGTATTAATGCATCAGCGCCATAATAACTTGAATGATATTGCCCAAGCCAAAGTCCTGAACTATCAACATCTGTTGGAGTTATAGTTCCGGTTGCACCACATGTTGTTGTATTATTAATTGTAAGACAAGCATGATTACTTCCATTTAAGAAATTTTTTGTATCCCATCTGTAAATTACTAAATATGTTGTTCCTGCTGTCCAACTACTTACGTCTACTGTAACTGTGTCGTCGTTATTTACTCTTGCAGACAAAAGATTAGAAGCAGTTTTGGAAACATTTATCCAAGCATTGCCATCAGTAAATATCCCATGTAATTTTCCATCATTACCATTCCATTCTGGGGTTATCCAAAATATTATTGATCCCTGATATTTATCAAAATTGTTATAGAAATAGCTTGATATTTGAGTTCCTTTGGAAGCAGTTACATAATCATAGCCACCACTTGCACTAGATTTTCCTTGAAGTAATAATGATGTGGCAAATGGACCACTATTAGAAGTTCTTTTTGCAATATTCGGAGTAAATGTCGATGATCCACTAGCATATGTCATATAGTTACTTCCCCATCCTGTATTGTAAGAAGCATTTTCAAAAGATGGATTAGGAATAAGATTTGTTGTTCCTTCTTCTACAAATATTCCACTATGAGAAGCATAAGATTGATTGGATATTTTTCCAGAATCTGTTGAAGATGCATCTATTCCTACTATTCCTCCAACATATTTTGCTCCTGTAATTGTCCCATTGTTTCCATTACCCGATGCATCTATTGCTTTTCCTGAGTTTCTAGGATCATCACCGTTTTCATCAAGATGGTATAGAAGTTTTGTATTTGAATCAGGAATAAAATTCGAGTTAGAAGGAGTGAAATTCCCAGAATACCTGACTGTATCAGAAATTCGTAATTCATCTAGACTTCCTTGAAAGTAGTCATTTGTTATGGCAGAAGGTTTTGATCCAATAATTAAACTTGAGCTAGCATCATTGTATGTTCCTGATCCATTAGTGTGTAATCCATTAGTCCCTGTGTAATCAACCTCAGTTCCATCTACAAATAGTCTTGCAGTTTTAGTTGAAGCAGTAAAAGTTGCTGCAATATGGTGCCAGACATTTTGACTAATTCCAACACTTCCTCTTGCCGTTGCATTTGTTCCGCCTGAATATGCTACTGAAAAAAATGGTTTTGATCCATATTGAAAGTAAAGTCTCCATTCATTTGTTCCTCCAGTTTTTCCAATTACAATAGGCTGATAAGTTCCTGATCCGTTTTGAAGATTTACCCAACTTTCTACAGTAAAATCACCATTTGGAAGATTATCGAAAGATGATGAATTTCCAACAGCAACAGAACTACTAATGCCGTTAAATTTAAGTCCCGATTTTGTAGAATACCTAACAGCACCACTTTCAGTAGTAGGTGTTTGTCCTGTCTCACAAGTAGTAGTTCCATTAAATGAACATACCATTGTAGCTACCGGTCCTCCTTGAATTGTATATCCATTTAATCCTTGCGCTGAAGCTGAACCATTACCATAGTAAAGAGCATAGTTAGTTGAATCTGTTGTCCCTGTTGTTAGATTTACTTGAATAGGAAATGTAATATTTGTAACTTTTGAATCGTTACATCCAGTAGATCCTAATTCTCTTTTAATTGTAATTGGAAGTTCTGTAGCATTTTGGTAAACAATTCTAATGTCATTACAATTTGTTAAAACACTTTCAAGGGATGATGTATCTATAGATATGGTAAGGGATGAATTAGCATTAAGAGTTGCACTAGAGTTGTTCTTTATCGTTAACTGTCTTTTGTAATTCCAACTTAGGTTAAACCAATTAGCATCTTTACCTAAAGATATATTTGAAGCTGTTTGAGTTACATTTGTAGGAGTTCCAAGAGTGAAGTTTGAATCTCCCCCATTTTGTATTGAAAAAGTAGTTTCATTAAGAGCTAATACTTTTGGAAGTACTCCAATTCCTGTTACAAGTATTCCACCAAGAATAAGTACGAACAGTGTGAATATGTTAAGTTGCCACTTGAAGAAGGTCACCTTCTTCGTGAAGAATTGGTATTTAAATAGATAAAAATATTTTCTTAATTTTATATTAAGTTTTGTAAGTACTACTTGCATATTTGCCATATATATACCATCAAATGTACACAAGGGTGCACGATAATAATATATATAAAAGAAAAAATGTTTACAAATAATATAAGAATATTATTTAAAGTGAGGTTAGAAAGGCCTTTTGAATACAATATTATATGCTACTATTTCTCTAATAATTTCTTCATAGGATTCCAGTAATATTC
>JBAXRR010000014.1:0-27060 GCA_037131125.1 bacterium | reverse complement strand
ATTCCTGCTCAGGCACTGAAATTAAAAGCTCGTCATGAATTTGAAGAAGCATTTTCCAACTATTATTGTCTCTTAAAGGTCCTTCAAAGGCCTTAACCATGGCCAATTTGGTCATATCCGCAGCACTTCCTTGAATTGGAAAGTTAATAAGCTCCCTATATGCTCTATTTCTTATCTGAAAATTTTTCGAATTAAGTTCTTTAAACTCTCTACGACGTCCTAAAATTGTTTCTGCAAAACCATTAGACCTGGCATCTGATTCCAACTTTTTAAAATATATTAGTATTTTAGGAAATCTTTCGAAAAATTCATTAATAAACTTTTGAGCTTCACCTGCGGGAATTTTCAATTGTTCTCCTAATCCATATCCAGATATTCCATACACAACACCAAAATTAACAGTTTTTGCTGTAGCTCTTTGTTCAGGGGTAACTTTGTCGTAATCTACATTGAATATTACAGATGCACTTGTCTTATGAATATCTTGTCCCTTAACAAATGCTTCTATTAATTTTTCTTCTCCACTTATGTGAGCTAGTATTCTTAATTCTTGTTGAGAGTAATCAAATGAAACAAAACTTTTTCCCTCTCTTGAAACAAAACTAGATTTAATTAAATCAGCTTCTTTTGAGCCTGAAGGTATATTTTGTAAATTAGGATTAATGGAAGATAACCTTCCAGTAGCTGCATTTGACTGATTATATGTAGTATGAATAATTGAATTACCATCCTGATCCGATACAGCAATATCTATTAGCGAGTTAACGTATGTAGATATTAGCTTTGCAAGCTCTCTAAATCTTAAAATTAAATTACATATTTCAAAACTCCCTGCAAATTTAAGTAAAGTATCCTCATCCGTACTATATGAACCTGTCTTTTTCTTCTTAGGAAGAGGAATCTGAAACTCCTCTGCAAGTACTTCACCAACTTGTTTTGGAGATGCGATATTAAACTCATGTCCAGTAACCTTATATATGTCTTTTTCAACATTACTTATACCCTCATCTATTTCCTTTCCAACTTCAGATAACTTGTTCTTATCTAGCTTTATACCAAGTGCTTCCATACTGTAAAGCACCTTAGTAAGTGGTAGTTCAATATCTAAAAGCAAAGACTTAAGCTTCGAATTCTCTGCTTTTTCTAGAAGTTTTAACTCTTCTTTGTATACAGATTTAATGTAAGATAGCTCAAGAAAGGCATTTTCACTAGAAGCCATTAAAGTGTCCTCACTTAATGCTGCTATATCCTCAAAATTCATATCTGCAGATAGCTCTAAGAGAATATTTTTAGTTGAATTAAGTGGAACTCCTCCTGAAAGTAGAAAAGCTCCGGTAGTTATATCAAAATAGTTTTCGATATCAATATCTGCAGTCTTAAATATTTTAGAAAAAGCATGAAGCTGTTTCTTAATGTGAATACTAATCTTTCTAATTTCCTTATTTGCAAATACATCTCTTAGTGCATGAATAATATTTACGTCTTGTTTTTCAACTATTTTAAGTAGATCAATAAATATGATCTTTGAAGTATAAATGTATAACTTATTACCTAGTAACAAAAAGTAAAGTTCTTTTTGAGATTCATCGTTTAGTATCTTAATTAAGGTATCTGAATTTGTAACCTCTTCTACCTCACTCACCTTTGTTAAGTCTGCTCCACTTATTGCGATTTTTTCAAAGTTCTTTATCTCTTTTGTTAAATTAATTGATGGATCAAATAGACTGGACTGAGCCTCTGCATGATTCTTATTTTTTACTGTCTCCTTCTTCTTAGAAACTACACTTACAATATCAGAATTTTCAGCTTTAACCTCACTACTTGCCTTATCTGGAAACATCTTAAGAACTTTGCCTATAAGAGTTCTAAACTCATACTTTTTAAATAGTTCTATTACATCTTTAAGATCAAAACCGTCAAATTTAGATTTCTCAAGATCTAAACTTATTGGAACATCTCTGGATATAGTTGCCAATCTCTTACTCTGATATGCAATTTCTTGTGAATTGATAAGCTTTTCAGCAACTTTCTTGTCTATTTTATCTATATTCTTGTATATATCTTCCAAACTACCATATGAAGTTATAAGACTTTTAGCGGTAACCTCACCTATTCCCTTAACTCCAGGGATGTTATCGCTGGTATCCCCTCTTAAAGATTTATAATCTGGAACATATTTATTGTCATATCCTAACTTTGAATCTACTTCTTTATCTGTAAATATCTTTGAATCTCTGAAAAATCTTCCGGCCATATATATATCTGTCTTGTCATCGACAAGCTGGTACTCATCTGAATCTCCTGTAAGAATTACTTTATGTATCTCAGGATTGGATTTACTAAGCTTATCTACAATAGTTCCTATCACGTCATCTGCTTCGAAACCTTCAATTGCAAATATTGGAATATTAAATGCTTCTACTATCTTTTTAACCTCAGGAAATTGTTGAATAAGTTTTTCATCAAGAGGTTTTCTATGTGCTTTGTAGTCTACAAATTCTAAATGTCGAAAAGTAGGCTTAGCAGTATCAAATGCACATATTACATAGTCAGGTTTAACTTTCTCAAAAGCAGTAAGAAATAACTGGGTAAAACCATATATAGCATTAGTATACAGTCCATCTGCATTAACTAATGTATCAGGGTATGCATGATAAGCTCTATGAATAAGAGCATTTGAGTCTACAATTAGAAGTTTAGGCATATATATATTTTCTAAGCTTATTCAGATTTCTTCCCTTCGAATATACCATTAAATTCCTCTGCAGTTACAACTTCTTTTTCAAGAAGCATATCCTTAAGCTTTTCTACCTTATCTGTATTATCTTTAAGAAGTTTTTCTGTCTCTTTGTAGCAAGCATCCATTATCTTCTTAACTTCAAGATCAAGTATCTTAGCTGTATCCTGACTTATTTCTTCCCCATCTCTGCTCATACTTCTTGAATTGTATATCTCACCTTCATTTGAAGGAGCATACCTAATTAATCCAACAAGTTCACTCATACCAAATCTCTTTACCATTCTATTTGCAATCTCTGTAGCTCTGTCTATATCATTTGATGCACCTGTAGTAACATCACCCATAAATTGCTTCTCAGCAAGATAACCAGCCATAAGAACCTTAATTTCAGAAAGAAATCTTGTCTTTGTAGTTAAAATATCTTCTTCTTCTGGTAAATGCATTGTCATTCCACCTGCAAAACCTCTACTTACAATAGTAATCTTATGAACAGCATCTACTTGAGGGACAAATTTAGATACAACTGCATGTCCTGCTTCGTGGTAAGCAATTGTTTTAAGAACTCTATCATTTCTCTTTCTTTTTCTTGCACTTCCCATTACTACTTTTAGTGTTGCATCTTCAATATCATCAGAAGTTATTTCTTTTCTATTAGCCTTACCAGCTGCAATTGCAGCTTCGTTCATAATATTTTCAAGATCTGCTCCACTAAATCCTGTTGTTCTTTTTGCAATCTTTTCAAGATCAACATCAGCTGCAAGTGGCTTATTTCTAGAATGAATTGCAAGGATTTGTTTTCTACCTTCAATATCTGGTAAATCTAGGTTAATTTTTCTATCAAATCTTCCAGGTCTTGTAAGTGCTGGATCAAGAACATCAGGTCTATTTGTTGCCGCAATAACTAATACATTAGTATTCTTTTCAAATCCATCCATTTCAACTAAAACCTGATTCAATGTCTGTTGTGTATACTGACTATTATGAGTAAATCCTCTTCGCTCACCTATTGCATCAATTTCATCTATAAATATCAAGGCTGGGGCGGCTCTTTTAGCCTTTGCAAAGAGATCTCTTACTTTACTTGCACCAGCTCCTACTACCATCTCTTCAAATTCTGGACCCGAAGTAATAAAGAAAGGAACACCAGCTTCTCCTGCAATTGCTCTAGCTAGAAGTGTCTTACCAGTACCAGGAGCACCAGTCATAAGAATACCTTTAGGAATTCTAGCTCCCATTTTCAAAAATCTTTTAGGATCTTTTAAGAATAAAACAATTTCTTCTACTTCATCTCGTGCTTCATCTATTCCCGCAACATCCTTAAAGCCAATATCTTGTTTTTTGCCATATGCAAGTCTAGCTTTGGATAAACCCACATTAAATATTTTATTACCAGAGTTATTCATACTCTTAATTACCATATATCCAACAACCCCTAATCCAACAATTAATGCAATATTTAATACTGCACCTAAAATTGCTTCAAAATTAGGAACTGGAGAACATTGTCTAAGATCTACTGTTAGTGGGTCTCCCCCTTCTGCCTTAATTCCTGTTCTTACATCCTCAAGATTAACATTCTCTAAATTTACTTCGGCCTTTTTTCCATCTAAATATTCGGTCAATAGCTTTCCATCACAAAGAGAAACAACCTTTACTTTCTTATCTTTAACATCTTGTAAAAGTTGATTATATGACATCTTATTCTGGGTATCTTGGTTTTGTAAGTAGCTAGATATACCGATAATGCCTGCAATAAGGACTACAACTACTAGAACTACAGCTATTGGATTTATCTTAAATCCTAGATTTAATCCATCTACAGGACTTCCCTCTCCATCTGATTCAGGAGTTGGAATTGGTTGATCTGGATCTAATTTAGGTTTTGTAATATCTGTTGAGGTTTTTTCCATTTGTTTCAAAGTATTAAGTATATTTAATGCTCTAAAGAACTAGCGAGGGAGAGAATTGAACTCTCGACCTCAGCGTTATGAATGCTGCGCTCTTACCAACTGAGCTACCTCGCCACTAAATTCTTAAAGAAATTAAGACTTTCCCATTATACATTATATTTTCTAATATATTCTATGGAAAAAGGGAACTTTTAATATATCTCAGTCAGGTAATTGGTTGCGGGGGGACGATTCGAACGTCCGACCTGCAGGTTATGAGCCTGCCGAGCTACCACTGCTCTACCCCGCGATACTTGTGCATATAGATTCTACATTACATAAAGGGCTATTAGCAAGTAATATGGGATATTTTATTTAAAGAATAACTCATACCAGGACTCTAATTTTGACTTTTCAACAACTGTTTCTCTAAGAACTTCTTTTTTTACATCAACATACGGTACCAAGTTGTTCTCTCCCTTTATGAAATACACCTTACTATTAGGATATACAAGGTTTAATTCATCTAAAGAAACCTTAATAAGGTAGTCATCACTAGACTTATATGCAAACTCTTTCTTTAAATCTTCATTTTGTTTTTTAAGCGCATTTAATTTATCCACCTCAGTTTGAATTAAACTATACCTCTCAGTTCCATTCTTTATAACGTTAATGATGTTTATCAATAAGATCGCAATTATCAGTATTGATGCAATAGAAAGAAGTACATTTTTCCAGTCAAAATTTATTAACTTAAATATATTAAGATTTCTAGTCCAGTTCCCCCCTATTTTTTTAGTAAGATACTTAATCCTTGCTATTATCATAGCCTGTAGTAATTGACTTGTGCTAACTATGTTGCTAAAATATGTTTAGATAACCAAATTCTACTATGGACAAGGTCTTAGAAAAATTCATAAAAGTACTCACAGAGCAAGACAAATCTAACTCTACAATACTTGCATACAAAAAAGACATTGAACAGTTAATACTATACTTAAAGCAAAACAATTTCAAAGACTTCAAAAAAGTTTCAAAAGAAGATCTAGATAAGTATGTGTCAAAGCTACTCAATGGTGGACAATTCACTCCAAAGACAGTCTCCAGAAAGCTAAATAGCATAAAGACATTCTTTAGATTTTTACATCTTCAAAGACTTGTAAATACCAATATTAGTCTAGATATTCGACATCCTAAATTTGAAAATAAACTTCCGAGAATACTATCCAAACAAGAATTCATGGCCTTAAGAGATGCAACAAAGTCTAATAGAAGAGTCTATATAATCGTTGAGATATTGTTACAAACTGGCATTAGAATAGGAGAACTTTCTAGAATTAGAACCCAGGATATAAAGCCAAAAACAAAGAAAGATGGAAAGAATGAGTTGATAATAACAAAGTACTCTAGTTGTCCCGAGAGAAAGATTCTTATTACAGAAGAAGTTATGGCACTGCTTAAGGAAATGATCGGAAGTAGAAAACCAGGAAATGAATACTTATTCACTACTAAAACAGGAAAAAATTTATTAATAAGAAATATTAGATCAGCAATAGATAGACATTTTGAAAAAGCTGAAATAGAAAACACATCTGTAAATGATCTTAGAAATACCTTCATAGTCTACCAGCTTAAATCTGGTGCAGAACCTAAATTCCTTGCAGAATACGTAGGACATGAAAGACTAAGCTCAACATACAAATTCATAAAAGAATTTAAGATATCTCCAATTGGAAACAAGAAAAAGATAGTAGAGCTCTAACTATTCAATGATTATTACATCCCCATCACTTATAGCCTTATATTTAATTCCATTCTCAACAAAATATTTTACAATTTGATCAACTGCCTCTGATTCTGGATGAACTGATTTGTAGTGAGGTGCAACAGAATAATCTAATATTCCTAGGCCTTCCCAAATAGTATTCATTTCACCATACTCTTCTGCCTTAGCATTTGGATCGTCACAAAGTTCAAGTCCATGCAAATCTGGTGATAACACGCTTACACCTGCACTATATCCACCGTATAGAAACTCTGTGTCATTTACTTTTTCTTTGATTATTTCATCAAATCCTGATTTCCTCATTGCTTGTCTTAGAACAAAAGTATTACCTCCTCTTACCCATACTGCATCAAATTTATTGATCTTTTTGTTTAGTTCATCAGGTTTATCAAAATATTTTCTTAAATCTACTTCTTCTGCCTTAATCCCTATTCCTTCTAATGCTATAAAATCTTTTTGTATTGAAACAGATCTATCCTCTTTAGTTACAAAATCCATTGCATTTCCAATTAATGCAACTCGTTTATTTCCACCAATCATAATGAAAAGCCTTTCAGGATTATTGCCAAGTCTGAAGGAAGAAAGATACATCTTCATGTTTGAGGATTTGACAGTTAAGATAGATGGTGGGCGCGGGTGGATTCGAACCACCGACATCGGCTTTATAAGAACCGCTTTCTAACCGCTGAAATACGCGCCCATATTCTTCTGATGATTTTACAACAATTGGAAAGGGTTAAGCAAAAAAAGACAAGCAATATATCTTAATATTATTTGCAAACATAAGCATTATGAACTAGCTGATGAACAGTTCCAGTTGGTACAACAGTATATGAAATAACTCCTGTGGATGACAATGTATAACAGTACTCATTAGTTGTTACTGATTTTGCACCATTTGTATCTCCACCTTCTTGTAAATTTGAATTAGTAGCCAATGCACCAATTAGAGAGAGAACTGCTAGAGTGGAAAAGATTCCAACTAACCTTACTTTTAGCCTGTCTTTAAATACATAATCGGTAGGTTCCATTTGAATACTTACGTTATATTGACCAGATCATACAACCAAGGTTAACACTTATATAAAATTAATGTAAAATATTAAAGACCAACTATACCTTTCCTCTTTGAGTTATTTCTTGTTCAACTATCTTTGCATCTTTTCCATATCTTAGTCTACTGAGTTCTTTGACCATATCGAATACTTTCCTATTAACAGGGTACTCTACTCCTGAGATTATTGTCGGTTTAATTGAATCAAAAGTAGTTTTAATTGAGAATGGTGCTGGATATTCACTATTAACAAGAAGTTTTACATATGCATTCTGATTCTCTAGGTTAATAAGGTCAGTCTGAGAAAATACTGGAGCAAATTCATTTTGAAGATAACTTCCATCAGCAACACCAACTTTGAAACTTATCATAGAACCTACATTTCCAAATACTGCTTCTTTAACTTTCTCTTCAATCTGTCCGATATACTGATTAGCAACAATTAGATTAAGTCTGTACTTTCTAGCTTCAGAAAGAATTTGAGAGAAATCCTCTGTTGCAAAGTTTTGAAATTCATCGACATATAAGTAGAAGTCACGTCTTTCTGCTTCAGGAATATTTGCTCTACTCATAGCAGCAGACAATATTTTAGGAACTAATAGAAGTCCAAGAAATTGGGAGTTTTCTTCTCCAACTACTCCTTTAGATAAATTAACTATTAAAATCTTTCCATCATCCATTACCTTTCTAAAGTTAAAACCAGATTCTGCTTGACCAATAATGTTTCTCATAAGCTTATTGGTAATGAATCTATCGAATTTGGAAACAATATATCCAAGAACTTCAGATTTATGAAAATCAGATGTTTGAGCAATTTCTTTTTCCCAATAGTCTCTAACCATCTGATCTTGAACATATGGCATATAACGTCTAACAAATGCTGGATCGTAAAGAATCTTAACTGTTTCTATAAGTGTTGAGCCTCTAATACTCATAGCAGTTAGAAGTGCATTTCTAACAGCTCTTTCAAATCTTGGTCCAACAATACCCTGTTTATTTGGATCGAACATTTTGTACATAAGTCCAATAAACGAGTTTGCAATTCTATGCTTATCTTGTTCATCAAGAAATTCTACAATATTGAATCCTATTGGCCTATCAACATCTGCAGGATTGAAGTAAATAACATCTTCAGCTCTTTCTGGTGGGATTCTTTCTAATATCCATTCTGCTGCATCACCATGAGGATCTAGAAATGCTAAACCTTTACCATTTTTAATATCCTGAATAATCATAGACTGAAGAAGCCATGATTTACCTGATCCTGTTTTTCCAACAATATACATATGACGTCTTCTATCCTCTTCTCTAATCCAAACACTTTTAGATATTCCTCTAAAGACTGATGTACCTAGAAATACTCCGGGACCAGTTGAAGAAACTTCTTCAGATGCAGGAGATCTTTTTGACCATAACCAGTGAATATATGGAGTTTGAACATTTTTGTTAGGGAAGTGGAATACAGTTGCTAATTCCTCTGTATTTAAAATACAAGATTCTCTAGCGTTTCTGTAAACAAAGTCATCCATAAAGCCTCTCTTGTCACTATTCTTTATTTTCTTCTTTTTGAACCCATTTGCACCAGGCATTTCCATAGGTTCAAATGTTGCAATAATATTATTCAGGTGCATCTTTGCAACCTCACTTGTTCTTGCAACAGTTACAATTCTAATATCTACACCAAACGCAGCTTTTGTAGATTTCTTTTCAATGAAACCTAAGGATTCCTCAGCTTCACTTGGAGAATCACTTTTTTTCTTTTCTGGATCAGCATTTGCATTCTTTACACTTGTCACAAATGTCTTACCTTTCTTTCTCCATTTCTTATCTGCTGGGGATATTACTACTTGCATCACAGCTCCCTCTCCTTCTGTCATTCTACTCAAAGATGCAGTTATTGCTGACATAGTATCTATTGGTAGATCTGAATACGTTCTAATAGGTCTGTACTCTGCTTCTTGGAGGACTAATTGTGCAAACTCTACTCTAGAATCCTCGCTGAATATATTATGTTCATCTGTCTTTTGGATGTCTGCATCTGGAAATGTTGCGTGAATTTGTTTTTCAACAAGTTCAGCTATAGATTTATGTGCACTCACAAAGAATCTAATACTTTCTGGAAGAGCAACTACTTCAAAACATACTGATCTTTTAGTTCTAAAGAGTTTTTGAATAATATTTTTATGAGATTCGGAAATTGCTGTTAAGCCAGCAAATAACTGATCTGCTGCTTGAGGTTCTGAGTCATTAGCTTTAGGAAGTCTTACTTCCATTAGTACAGAATTTATTGATCTTCTGTACATCGCCCTTTCTCTTACTTTCTTTGCAAGAAATATTAGGAAAACTACTCCTCCAAGGATCATAACAAGGAAAAATAGGAACAAGAAAATCACAAGGACCCAGTCGGTTTCGGCAGTTTGTGTAGATGCATAAGAATAATTCAAGAGAAATCCTCCTTAGTAATACTATTCTATTGCAAAATGGAAATACACACAAGAAGATTAATTATTCACCATCGTCCTCACCACTTTCAGAAGCCTTTTTAGTAGCAATAACCCTCCCTACTAAAATATATAACCAAGTTTTTGCTGAACCCAAATCTCCCCTACTAGCAAGTTCATTTACCTTTGAACCGAGTTCTAATATTTTCTGTGGAATTTGGTATCCATATACCTTTATTTTATTCACTTGAGGAGCATTTACTTTAGGCACATCCTGATTATTATTTTCATTTGGATTTTTAGGTTTAGGATCTTCTTTTACTTTTTCATTTGTTTCCTCTGGAGATTTCTCTATAGACTTTAATTCTTCTACTATTGCTTCAACTTTGCTCTCATTGCCACTTTCATTAGATTGCGATTGGTATTCAGGACCTGGTTTTCCAGATGCTTGATTATTTTCACTTCCTTTTGGAAATTGCTGAAAGCTTTGAGTAAGAATCGTTGGATCCAATTGAGGGACAGGAGCTTGAACAGGAACAATAGTTGGTACTTGTTTCAAAGATGCTTGATCCACTACCTGATCGTTATTTACTTGTGGTACTTGAGAAACAGGTAAGCTAGGTTCAACTGTTGCAACTTCTTGAATCGGTTCGGGAACTGGTACTTGAACAACATTTTGTGGTAACTCCTCTACAGGTGGAACTTGAGAAACTTCTGGGGTAACAACAGTTTGAACATTTCCTGCGAGTATACTTTTAGCTTTATTTGCTAAATCAGGATTCTTTAGTTCAAAGTTGGCAAGTAAATTGTCATATTTACCTAAATCTAATTTGTCCAAGTATGGATTTGAAGAACTCAAAGGGTTAACAGTAGTTACAGCTGGTTGTGTAGCCATACTAGGTTGTTGCTGAATGTTTTGGTTTGTGTTTGTTGTATCGTCCATATTACATTCTTCCTTTTTCTTTAATTTTCTTTTGAATTTCTCTTATTTGATCTTTTTTTACTTCATCCTCTCTCTTGTCAAATTTCTTTTTACCTCTTGCAAGTGCTATTTCAATTTTAATCTTTCCTCTATTAGATAAGTATACACTTAAAGGAATTATTGTTAGCCCCTTTTTTTTAGAGTCAAAAGTTAGCCTTTCTATCTCATTTTTATGGAGTAAGATCTTCCTCGATCTATACTCGTCATTCTCAATGGAGCTAAATTTGTATTTTGAAACATGAGCATTCCATAAAAATAGCTCAGATTTCTCATATCTAATATAACTCTCCTTAAGACTTAATTGCCCTGCTACAATAGATTTAACTTCAGCTCCTGTTAAAACCAGTCCAGCCTCAACTTTATCTACGATAATATAGTCTCTATATGCTATTTTATTTGTTGCTAATGTTTTCATTTAAAGGTATCTGGGATAACGACTTGGAAAAGGTAAACTCTATTACTATCCAATACGTAGAGTTTATCTCCATCCACTTTGAGGTCTATTATATCACCAAATTTGCCGTAAACACCCTCATAAGAGACACTAGCAACATAATCTATCTTGGTTGCATCATTTGATGCACCCTTAGTAAAAATTAGAACTCTTTTGTTTGTATTATCTGCAACAAATACATATTGTGAGTTAATTGCTATCTTTGAGAAAGTCTTAGGAAGACTAGGTGCACCAGATTTATCTAGTAAGTATTTTTCTTCGTTACTTCCAGAGTATCTATATATTCTATTGGCAGTTGTTACCCATATCTTTCCATCGATATCTATATCTGAACCTGTTGCAAATGCGTCATCTGTAAGTCTTACTTCTGGTTGAGTATATCCACTTGCTACCTTCGCGAGCTTATATATAGAGGAATTGTCGTTTCTAAGAGTGTATAGATACTCTGTTCCTCCACCTTTATATGATGTCATAGCTTTAACTGGACCTACAACAACATCTGATAATCCAGCAAGTTTATCTATTTTTGTAGATGTTAAGGAGTATGTGAATAATCCATTTTTGCTATCAAACATAATAATATTTCCATTAATGTCTGTTGTTATTGCATCAATTCCAGATATTCTGGAATCTTCAAGTGCAACTTTATTGAAATCTGGATTAGTTTTAGAACTTATATACGCTTGTTTCTTAGAATCTACAACAATGACTTTATCTCCCGTTACACCAAAAGAAGTAGCTTTAGAACCTGGGAATTTTAGACCAAGATCTAAGAAAATATTTGTATCTTTTATGGTAATAATCTTTTCTATAATATTTTGTGTTTCAGTATTTTTTGTCTTTAGAGCATTTAGTTCATCTTTGAATTTACCGTATGTTTCAGCTTGAGTAATTTTCTGAGTTGCTTGAGCTAACAATTCCTTTGACCTCACTCTATTAACAGTCGCATTGTCTCTCGCTTGTGTAGATAGAGTTGTAGCTTCAGTAAGGATATCACTTGCTTGTTTTGTTTTTGCTTTTTCCTCATTATCTTGAGATATCTGTCTAGCTCCAAGAACTAGAACAATAACTATAACTATTATTCCTACAACCACTACGAGTGGCAATATCTTGTTAGGAGACTTCCCTTTTCTGACATATATTTGTCCAACTTTCCTTCTTGAAAATACAAGTCTAGAGATTGAGTCTCTAATCCTAATTAAAATTCTTTTAATAAAGCTCAATAATTTTCTGATAATTACAAAAACAGTTGTTTGATTTTCCTTAGAAAAAATACCTTTCAATTTCGATATAACACCATTACTTGCATTCAATGCTTTCCTTCTTGCAACAGCGTCGTTAATAACAGGCTTTGGAGAAGGATCTTCAATAGGTCCTCCTTCAAATTCTTCTATTGGCTCAGTCTTTTCATTCCATACTTCTTTATTAGGTTTAACAGTAGTATCTTCAAGATCTTGAGTGTCATCATTATTTGTTGTCTCTTGTTCAATAGCTGACTTTGGCTCTGTTTTCTGAATTGGATTTTGAACGTTTTTTACATCTCTTATTTCCTCTGGCACTTCTTCATAGTCTATATCTGGAAGTTCCACTTCTTTAACCTCGTGTTTTTCAACATGCTTACTACTAACAATTCCAGATAAATTAAAGCCAGCAAGTAGCACACATGAATGTAAGTTTGATTTATTACTTGGAATTAAATTTGTAAGGTCAAATTCATGAATATGTGTAAGAAGCTTTGTTTCAATTACTCTATTTAGAGACTTCGTTATTGAAAGAAGTAATTTATCTTCATTCTTAAGTATTCCAGACATTACTTTCACACCATTTCTACCAGATGTATCCTTAAAAAATTCAACTAGATTGATCTTCTTGTTCCTATTGAAAAGTACTACATCTGAATCTCCAAATGCTGCTGAGTAGAAGACATTGTCCCTTACACTTACTAATACACATTCCATATCCACTACCTCATTACCAATTACACTACTCTGTCTTATCATTTCGGATAGCTGATTCTTCGTCTTATGGATAGTCTCTTCAAGAAGATCTATAATATTAGGCTCATCAGTTTCATAAAATGAATCTATCATGAAGTCTTTCAAAATCTCACCAATAGAAATACAGTCAACTTTTTGACTTTCATTTGAAAGAGATAAAACACCAAATAGCCTGCCTTTATATGGATAATCTGTATAGTTCTCAAACGGAGTAACAATTACACTTTGCCATTTATCTTCGGCTTGTTCTGTTAAAAAACTCGTAAATTTTAGAGGATCTTGGGCAGTCATTATACTTACGCAATTATAACTAGAAAAATTGATATTCCTAGAAATATTACCTTAACTAGAGACAAAAAGTTAATAAACCCAGAAAGCTTTGTCCTGAGTGATGAATTTATAGTCATTGTTTGTTTCAAATTTACAAAAGAGATAACAACGTCTACAATTAGTACAAGTTCTATAATTATTTTTATTCCCCATACGAATATTCTAGGGTCGTCAAGAGTGAGGATCATGTTCTATTTCCTTTCTAAGTAAATCAGATAAATCCATAATTTTATCTCTTAAGTAAGATGGATTAGGCACTTTCTCAAATTCAAATTGCATTCTTTCTGCAGCAGTTTGAATTGTAATATTTCCATAATTAAAGAGTGCTGGGAAAAGTCCTACTTGTCTTTGAGTTACATCTTCTATATTAACAAGTGATGCCTCGCTTATCTTGTATTGTTTATATGCTTCGTAATCATAATCCAATATTCTTTTATCTGTAATTATATATACATTGAAATACCATTTGAGAAAATTATCTAAAATGTATGCAAAAAGAACTGCTAGATATACAAAGGTTATTGAAAGTCCAAAGAAAGGTCTGTCATTAAAAGCAGTAACATTTAAATTCAAAAATAGTAGTATTGGTTGAAAGAGAAAAGCTACAGCAATACCTAAGATTGAAGTCATAATCCATCCAATATTTGTTATGACATGTGCTCTTGTAAGAATAAATACTTGCTCCCCTTCATCTTGAGTAGCAAACTTAACAGATTTTGGATAAATTTGAAGTGAAGATAGTGAGTTACCCTTTTTATCTGGAAACAGCCTTTGCCATTCTCCATTATGGTGATTATTCATAGGAACAACCTCTGTAGTATTTTCAGTGGACACTTTCTTTTCTTCCATACCCCATTATATTAGATTATGGCGCTTTATTAAAGGTAAATTCAGTACTAAACAGAAATGCTCTTTTATCTGACGGATATGTGTTATATACCCAGTCATTGTAAACAGCCTTAAACTTCCATCCTGCAATGTATTTAGTGCCTTTATCTCCTGTTGCTGTAACTGCCCAAATCCTTGGGGAAGAACCTGGAGTAAACTGTATACTTGTAATCTTACCAACATCAATAGAGCTATCTCGAGAGAGAATTTCAGATAGTTTATCGTAGGAAAGTGAGTTTGTTCTCCAGTTAAAATTAGTACAGGCTGTTTTAAGTGTCCAATCTTCACTTACTCCTCTTGCATATGGAAGTGGCGAACCTTTTAGACTATCTATAGATGAGGTAGATACACTTCTAGCCGTCCATACCAATTCGTTATTTTCAGTATGACCTCTTGCGTTCGAAGAATAATATGCGGAAATTGGATTATTGTTATATAGCACTGCCTGCCCTTTTGTTGCATCTGCTGCCCATCTTTTGGTTGTCCCGCCATTGTATACTTGAAAGGTAGTATCTGTTGGAACAGATGTATAACCAGGATTATTTATTATATATGCTAAGGCATAAGACCTTGCTGCAACAACTTGAGCTTTAATAGATTCTTCAGGCCAACAATTCCAAATGTTTCCATTATCTTTAACTACATAAGGCTTACCTTTATTTTGTGGAGTCTCACAAGCATAAGAAGGAATCTCTCCCAACCCTGAAACATACGTCTCAATATCCATTTCCCCTCTTCCTGAAACCCGTATTTTATAGCTAGAATAGTCACCACCTACAACTGTACTTGAGTAATATGAAGTTAAAATTTTGCTATAGCTCATACCTTGAAGTGCTGCACCATATGCACCAAATTGACTCATTCCAATTGCATGACCATCATAAAGATCCCTTCCTTTACCTTGGAAATAGAATTCACCTGAGACAAGAGGATCATACTTTGCATTTCCACTACAAGAATTATTACCTGAAGATTCCAACTGCGTACTTTCTCTTTGTAAAGCTTGTTTTTGTGCATCAGTAAGTTGACTAATGAGAGTTTGAACTCCAGCAACTTGTCCTGTTAGAGTAGATTGTTTTTTCGCAGTTTGAGATATCTGACTATTTAATGCAGCAAGTTTGTTCTCTACTTCTACCTTTTGAGCTGTTAAAGATGTATTTTGAGTATTAAGATCTTGAATTTTTGAATTAACCTCTGCCTGACTTAGATTAATTCCCTTTATTTCAGTATCTAATTTTGCGAGAAAATCATTATCCTTTAACACTAATTCATTCAAATACTTAAATCTTCTGAACATAACTCCAATATCTCCAAAGTTATTCAATATTTGGGTTATTTTAGAATCTGTCTTATTCATCTTATACACTCCTTTTATCCTATCGTTCTTCTGCTTATTCAAGTTCTGAAGTTCAAGGCTTTTCAAACTTAATTCAAGATTTAGTCCTTCAATTTTAGATGTGTTAAGTTTAGTTTCGGCATCTATCTGAGCTAACTGGTTATTAAGGGTTGAGGCTTGGCTTTGCTCCACATTTGCAGAACTTTGCAAAGATTTCAAATCTGCTTGAGCTTTCTTAATAGAATTATTTAAATCATTAAGTTCTTTTTGTTTTTGATCTATTTGCTGTTGAATTTGGCCGGAAGATAGATCTGTTGCATATATATCCAAATACCTTCCAAAGAAAGTAAAAATAGCTATTGCTAATATGACTGAAAGTAGAGCTAATCTAAAAAATCTAAATGATAGTTTTTTATGAAAAACAGGTGTAATCATTCAACTAACATTATGATGGAAATTGATTATCTTTACAACCCTAGGAAAGCTCTACAGCTTCACCCCAAGATTTATATTCTGAATGACATGTGAAGAAAAATATTTGAAATTCCTCTGCTAATTCTTCAAGTATTTTCTTTAAGGCTTTTGATCTAGTTTCATCAAAACTTACAAATGCATCATCTATTATTATTGGTGGCCTTGCATCTCCTATTAGAGATTTAAAGTAAGCAACCCTAGCAAGAAAATATATCTGTGAAAGAGTACCTGAGGATAGTGTTCCAGATGGGTCAACAAAGTCATTCTTTTCTTTTGAAAATACCATTGGAGTGAAGTCATCTAGAATCTTTACCTCAGAGTATCTATCTTCGGTAAGCTCAGGCAAATACTTTTCTATTTCCATCTTTATATACTCAGAAACTCCAATTGCTGTATTCTTAATAGCGAGGTCAAGATTTTGTCTAACAATTTCTAATACCTTTAATTTTTCATTTAAAGAACTAAGTTCTCTTTTGATTTGTTCTATCCTCTCCTCTTTTAGAACTATCTGATCAATATCTACCTTAGCGTCTTTTAGTCTTGTTTGAGAAGCAATTTGGTTCTCTCTAATCTCGACCTCTTCATCTTGAAGCTTTTGGAGTTCACGTTTTTTAAGAATTAATGAATCTCTACTTCCAGAATAGTCTGAATATTTTTTAAGCACACCAATCTCTATTTCCTTCTTTTCGAGAATTAAAGAGGATTGACGAGATTCTAAAGCAGAAAGATTACCCTTTTGCTCATAGTTAATCCTCATAATGGCAAGCTCCTTAAGATATTCAGTGTCATTAATGAACTTAGCCTTACGTTCAAAGAACATCTCCTCAGATTCACACTCGAACTTTTTAGTGATATTTCTAATATCTTCCTCTACCTTTCTTAGTTTTTCATCTTCTGCCTTTAACTTGCTATTAGCTATATCTAAATCCTCATTTGTTTTTTTTATATCTCCACCTTGTTGCTTAAGGAGTATGGATATATATATTATTGTGATGAATAGAGAAATTCCTATGGGGATGATAAAGGAGATAGTGCTACTTAGTAATACTGCTAGCAAAAGACCAATTAGCATGATAAACAATGGACCAATCCATCTAATAATAGGATTTGAAGTCTTAGTTCCTTCTTTTATAGACAAGTTCTTATTGTCCACAACCTGTCTTAAATCACTAATGTTTTTGTTAATAGACTTTCTATCTGCTATTGCACTTAATAGTTCCGCAGACATTACCTCAATTTCTTCTAGTGAGTACTTATATTCCTTAAGTTTGTCTTCATAAGACTTTACTTTGGCGTTTATCTGTTTTATTCCAGTAATTCTCTCTTCGTAATCCTTAATTTCATTAGTTATTGAGTCGTACTTAATCTTCCCCTCTTCATACATCTGATTCTTCTCAATAAAGTCGGAGAGATCTGCAATCTTCTTCTTAATATTCTTAAGAGCATCTTTATCCCCATCGTTTGTTTTATAGGAAGATTGTATTGCTTGCCATTCAGATTTCAAATTCGAAAGCAGTGAGGTTTCTTCAACTAGCTGATCTTGTAAAAGTCTTATTTTTCCAGGATTTTTAGATATTCTATCTAAACCCAACTTAAGCTCTGTGATTTCTTTATCTAACTTTAAAAGAATAAGTTGAACATCTGAATTTCCACTTGAACCTAGACTTACAGATTGAAGAGCTCGGGATAATTTCTTCTTATCCCCTTCTTCTATTTCAGCAAGGTTCATATTTTTAAACACTCCAGTAGATTTGTATACAAGTTCATCTTTTAGACCTGTAATACTCTCAATTATCTTTTTGATATTCTTCGGATTATTATATTTCTTTCCATTTTTAGATAATTCAATCTCACCTATTGAATTGGCAAAGTCTTTATTTAATTTTAGCGTATCATTTTTCACATCAAGAATGAGCCTAATTTGTGGACCAGAATCTGAGTTCCAAGAATACGATTGTTCAATAAATTTCTTCGAGTTCGTGTCAACATCTACAAACAGGGCTGTAATAATTGAGTCAATAACGGTACTCTTTCCAGATTCGTTCTTTGCATACACAATGTTTATTTGATCATTAAACTTAAGATTAAGTTTTTCAAATTTCCTATAATTTTTTAATTCAAGTTCTTTAATTTTCATTATTACCTAAATTTTCACAAAAGTATTATGTATTACTTTTAGATGACTTAATTAAACTTACCCCATAAGAAAGTGCTTTTTTCAAAACTGGATCATCTGGATCGGATTTAATATTCTCTTTTAGAAGTCTTACATACTCCCCGACTACTGTATGTTCTTCCAAATTTTCGTATTGTTTCCAATCTACAGTTTCAATTGCCTTATTATTTACCTCAAGATAGAAGAAAGAAGACTCAAGGGATTCCTCAAGTTCAGATTTATCAAACCCAAAGCTTGCCATACCATTTAAGGTAACCATTAGGACATTATCCATACCTGCTTTTGACTTAATTGTATTTTGGAGATCTTCTAAGCTTTTTATGGTATCTAAATCTATATCTAAGGAGATAAATGAACGCTTGCCTACTTTCACTCTTTCAATTTTTGTTACTTTTTCATTTAATTCAACTATTACGACATATCCAGAATTTACCTGATTCCATTCAACTAATTCAGGAGAACCCGCATAAACTGCCTTCTGGTTTGGAGTAGAAACGTCTAAATAACTATGCCAATCCCCAAGGGCAAGGTAATTTGCATGTAATGAATCTATATCTGCTTTGGATATTGGATAATTACTGTTGTCAAAACCCATCTCAACGCTTCCATGAGCCATTACTACCTTGTACCTGCTACTACTACTCCCTACTTTCTCTTTTAGGCCTTTTAAAGGAGATATTTTGGATTTCTGATGAAGTGTAGTGTTAGCAAAGAAAGTTATTTCTAATTCTTCTAATAATATCTCTTGCTTTTCCTCGGAATCGAATACAAAGATATTTGGATCATTTTGATAAAGTTCATTATGGGTAAATATGGAGCCTTCTTCTAATCTGTCATGATTACCTGGAAGTATTACTGTCTTAATACCATTATCTGAAAGTCTGAATAGCTGATCCCTATAGAACAACTTATTTATCTCAGATGGAAAAGGACTATCAAAGATATCTCCTGTTATTATTACTACATTGATCTCCTTCTCAATAGCCATATTAACAATATCTTCGAATGTCTTCTTGATTTGTTGACGTGAATCCCCTGCTCTGTCTTGAAGCCAAGCAAAAGGTGTACCTATATGAATGTCAGATGTATGTAATATCTTTAGCATTCTTTAATTATATTCACTTCTGGAATTAAAATACAGGAGATTAAATACTTAAAATATATTTATGGAGCTGTACCACATTGTTTATCATCATAAGTTGGAAAAACAAATTGGAAGTATATTGGTGCACGAGAACCTGGAGTAAAACACTGGTTAGGATCTCTAATACCAATAATAGCTATTATTGCGGTAACCATTAACCAAGATCCAAAAATGAATAACAAAGATAAACCAACATTTTTTAACTTTTCTTTAACTTCAGCAACTTTTTGAGGATCTCCTTGAGATCCCATATATTCAAAGCCTATTCTAAAGAGATTGAAGGTAGTTAGAAGAGGTGCAATAGACCATAGGAAAAAGACTATATTCATTATTGGTTTTTCCAGGTCGGATAATCTTGGTTGCAAACTATCTAATTAATATCTAACTTAGTGAAATTATAGCAGAGTTAAGAAGAGAAAAAAATAAACCCTACTAAACTTTCATCTAGTAGGGTTCTGAATCTTAGTAAAATCAATAATTACTTGCCCGTCTGTATAAATTTAATAATATTGCTAATTTGAGTACCCAAACCGGAAGTTGGATCAGAAGCTCCACCAAAAAGTGCATTAATTAGAATAATTCCGAGGATTGCTACAAACATTGCTCCTACTCCAAAAAGAACTGCTTTAACTGCATTTTTTGCTTCTTCAACCTTCTGCTCATTTCCTTCTGATCTAATATATTTAATTGCTGCTAAGAATGTATAGACGATGGCAACTATGAATACAACTATGAAAAGAAGGGTTAAAATAGACATGATAAGATTTGTAACTGTAACTCCAGTTGTAGTTCCACCACTGTCAATTGTCCAAACACCGAATAATTTTGCAAAGACACTAGGAAGTGCAGTAGTTCCGGTTGCCCCAGAAGTATCAGCAGCAGCACTAGTTCCAGCGTTTACAACACTAGGTAACAATAATAACGATAATGAACCTGTCAATCCTACAAAGAATTTAGAAAGTTTACTCATAGTATTAAATATATAAATATTATTACAAAATAATTATAACAAAATTCAAATAAAAAAACACAATATAAAAACTATTTCGTCAGATTCTTTGAACAGTACTGAAATGCTTCATAGATACTCTCTCTTGTGTATGTCACACCTGCATTTGGATTATTAGATAAATAATTTGGATTAGTATACATATTTGTTGGATTGAAAATACCCGTTGTAACATTTTTATTATACTGATCTATAACATTTCCAACGGATCCACATGGTGCAAGTGCAAAAAAGGTGTCAGATATTGACAAGCCAATGAATAAGTAGGAAATAAAATTAGAGACTATAAATATAACGAACATGAAGATAAATCCAACAATTGCATTCTTTATTGTCTTTTGAGCTTTTTCTAATTCTTTCTCATTTCCATTACTCTTCACCCAGTTTATTGCTCCAATTAGGATCATTATCAATGATGCAATTAGAATTACATATGGAAGTATTATCACAATGGAAATCAATAACTGTGCAAGATTCTGAGGAAGTTGAATAGCGAGTCCAGCTCCAAAAAGGTTGAGTTTAATCTCTCCCCCAATAATTCCTTTTACAAAATCCTGTGAACCTACGACCATTTTATTTAACTAAATAATTTAATTTCCCAAAAATTGCCGAGCCCTAATAGTGATCCTACTAAACTAATAACTATAAATCCAATTACAACAATCAAAAGTCCCATTCCTGCAGTTTTAAATGTTTTTTTAGCTTTAGCAATCTTCTCATCTTCATCCCCTGCTGTAACATATGTAAATGTTGCCTTAAACAAAAGAAATATGAAAATACCAACCATAAAAAATAGCACTAACGAGACAATATCTGAGACAACTTTGGCAACGGTAGAATTTAGGGCATACTCCTTCTTGACTGAATCGGTCAAAGAAAACGGAGTACATTTCTGAGTTACTGGATCACAATATAGTCCAGTTGTAGTTGGTGGAATATAGTTTTTTATCTTATCTAGATAAAACTGAGTATATCCTGAGTTAATAAAGAAAAAACTATCAGTAATATTAATTGGCGGGCAAGTGGTAGGATCTGCGTTTCCGCATGTACTTGTTGTGGGAATAGTATTAAACAAACAATCCTTCCAGTTAACAAATGCACCTAAATTACCACATTTAGATGTATCTGTAGCAGCGTTAACAGTAGAATTAAGTATAGGATTTAGAATAAATACTAGCTGAATAGAAACAATCGAGATTGTTAATAATTTTGAAATTAATTTTCTTATTGTTCCTGTCTTTGTCATCTTATGGAGTAACAATATTACTATTTACTTTCAGTAAGGTTGTTAGAATGTTAACTATAAGTGGTGCTAGAGCAATAATTGCAAATCCTATTGCAGCTGAAGTTAATATCTTCATACTCTGAGCTTCTTTTTCACTATTACCAGCTGAGGTTAATCTTACAAATCCTGCACCAATAACACATGCAATAAGTGCAACAATTGCAACTGGTTGGACAAAATTTGAAATTCTTGTAATAAATTCTCCAATACTACCAATATCTATTACGTTAGGTATTGAAGGACTAGATGCACTTGCAGCATTTACTGGACTAGCCAGTAATCTTAGTACCTGATGAAATAATTCCATATATTGTTATTAACAATCTTATTTATTTTAGTTTACCACACTGAGTTTTATTTTTGCATTATCTTCCCCTATTTTGATTTCCTCCTTCTCTACTTCGACAAATCTTATCTCTTTTATCTTACAAGCTTCCTTTATTTCTTTATCCATTTCTTTTAAGAAAGATTCAAGATTTGCAGAGCCTTTGAAGTCTAGTACTGCATACGTTTTAAGGTCCATATTTAGTTTCTTTCTTTCAGATTGGATTGCTCTTGTAACTTCTCTTAACATACCTTCTTTCTTAAGTTCCTCTGTAATTTCAACATTTAGAACTAATTGTATATTATTCATTTCATTCTTCATCCAGTTTCCTTCAACTATGAGAGCATCGAACTTATCTACTTGTTTTACTGTTTTTATATTCATTTCATCTTGGATAAGTTCAAGTTCCCATTTGTCAAAACGTCTATTTTCATTGATAAACAAGCTTTCTGAAAGCACTTGTTTTATCTTTATTTGAGCTTCGTTTCTAAGTGCACCTATCTGATTACAAATAGATCTAACTTCAGCCATAGATTCGATTAGTCTTGTTTGAGAAACTGTTGCTCTAAGAGCCTTAGGGAAATCCAAAAGATGAATAGATTCCTTAGCTTTCTCAAATTGAGATTTAACTAGTACTTGATAAACCTTCTCCGAAATGAATGGAACTACAGGAGCTATTGCTAATGAGAATCTAACAAGTATCTTATATAGAGTATTTAATGCCTCTTTGTCATTAACTGAGAATCTATTTCTACTTCTTCTAACAAACCAAGTAGAAAGATCTTCAACAAATGGTTGAATTAGTTTTACTCCTGAGGCGATATCATAAGACTCAATGTTCTTTGAGAAGTCAGATATCATCTGGTTAAGTCTCATGTCTATCCACCTATCTAGTTTGTTCTTTGAATCTATATCTAGATTTAAATTACCATTTTCTAAGAGCATTGATTGGTCTGGTTCGTAGTTGTGAAGTTCTGCATATATTAAGAAGAACTTAACTGTATTCCAGAAAGGTAAAAGAACATTTTGAACTTGTTTTTTAAGAAGTTCATCTGACCAACTCATATCTCCCCCACTCATAATAGTTGAGCTCATCATATAAAGTCTTAGAGCATCTCCTCCTATCTTTTCTAATACTTCTTTTGGATCTGGATAATTTCCGTAAGTTTTACTCATCTTTCTTCCATCATTTCCAGCGAGTACTCCAGTACAAACAACATTCTTGTATGGAGATTTATCGAAAAGAAGGGTGGAAAGTCTGAATAGAACATTAAACCACGCTCTAACTTGACCTATATATTCAACAATGAAGTCAGCTGGAAATGCCTTATTAAACGCTTCCTCATTCTCAAATGGATAATGGTATTCTGCAAATGGAACAGATCCACTGTCCATCCAGACATCCAATACTTCTGGAATTCTTGTATATTCCTTCCCATCCTTATAGATTACTATCTTGTCACAAATATCTCTATGGAAACTAAAAGGAATAATCTCTGTTTCAGTTTTTTTAAAGTAATACTTTTTCTTTCCATTCTCATCTTTCTCTATTACTTTATCTGTATAGCCCATAAGTTCTTTAATGCTCCCTATTACTAACTCTTCCCCATCTTTAGTTTTCCATATAGGCATAACTGTTGCCCAAAATCTATTTCTAGATATACACCAATCTGGTGCAGATTCAACTGTTTGAGCAAATCTACCTTCCTTAATATATTCAGGTACCCAATTAACTTTCTTATTAAGTGTGAGCATTCTCTTCTTTGCTTTTTTAAGATCAACAAAATAAGCCTCTTGAGCTACATATATTAAAGGATTCTTTCCTCTGTAGAAAGGAAGTCTATGGGTATATTTAACGTACTTAAGAAGTACATCTGAAGATTCAAGATCATTTAATATTTTGTATGAAGCATCTCTTATATATATTCCTAAATACTTACCAACAGTCATCTTTCCTTCAGTATCTATATCACTCTCACAAGACAATTTATACTTATTCCCCAGATTAAAGTCATCTTCTCCAAATGCTGGAGCTATATGAACTATTCCAGTACCATCTTCAATACCTACAAAATCTCCTGGATATACTTTAAAGTCATTATCATTACCTTTGAAGAAGTCAAATAATGGCTTGTATGAAAGTCCTACCAAATCGGCTCCTTTGAATTTCTTTGCAACAACAAGATCTTTAAGGTTTAGTGTTTCAAGTAGTTTTTCAGCAACTACTAAGTATTCAAAACTTGTAAGCTCTTCTTTAAACATTTGTCCTACGTTATTCATAGGAAAAACTTCCTTTCCATTCATAATCTTATCTGCTGCTTCAAAGAATGGAACCCAATCTTTGTAAGTTAACTTTTCTTTTACTTCATCTAATGTTAACCACAGTGTTTCATACTCCCCTGCTACTTTCTCATCATTATTAAGTTCGGCAAGGAATAGTTGAGTTTCTTTTTGAGATAATTCAACTTCAGTTTTCTTACCCCTATAGAACTGGTAAGTAAGTTTTCCTAAGTTGGTAACAATCTTAATATTCTTGTAACCTGTCTCTTCTTGAGTTTCCCTTATTGCAGTATTGTAAGAACTCTCATCTTTTTCTATATGACCCTTTGCTGGAGAATATCCATCTGCACCTGCGTTAATAAGGAGGTACTTACCTTCCTTAAAGAGAATACATCCTGCACACTTCTCCATCTTCATGCTTCTGTTTCTCTTAACAAGAACATAATCTTCTTTTGGATTAACTGCTAATGCAAAGTTAGATGGAAGTGTCCAAGGAGTAGTTGTCCATGCGGAAAAATATACAGGATACTTAAGTGTTTCTAAGTATGGCAAAACAATATTATCCTTATCTGATCTTTCCTTATTTAATTCGAACTTTACATATACTGATGGATCTTCCATATCTTGGTAGTTATCTGGATCCATTGCAACTTCAAAACTTGAAACAGGAGTTGATGTATCTGTTGAAAATAAAGATACTCTTTTTCCTTTGTATATTAATTTCTTGTCATATATTTGTTTAAATGCCCAAATAACTGACTCAGAGTATTCAGGATACATCGTCTTATATGCATGTTCCATATCTACCCATCTACCAACTTTATCTATATACCACTGCCAATCTTCAATACAATTTTCAACATAACTTCTACATTCTTCTACATACTTCTCTATTCCAATTTCATTCTCTACCTGAGCTGAATTAGTAATATTAAGTTTTTGGTTCACTTTGTTCTCTATTGGAAGTCCATGACAATCCCATCCGAATACTCTTCTTACCCTTTTTCCCTTCATTGCCCAGTATCTTGGAACTACATCCTTTGCAATTGAACATAGAAGATGACCATAGTGAGGAAGTCCTGAAACAAATGGAGGACCATCTACGAAAGAATATGGATTATCTATATCTCTTTGTTCAACAGACTTTTCGAATATTCTGTTCTTTTTCCAGAAATCTGTAACCTCATCTTCCATATTTGGAAAAGTTTGGTTTGGTAATTGTTTAAACATATTAAATGACATAAAAAATAAAAAACTCCCAGCAGTATTTATATTACTGCAGGGAGTTAAGATTTAACTCGTACCGTCCTGTTTCGTGCTTTATAAGCACCTTTTAAGCTATTTTGGGCTTTCCCATGGAGGTCTACTTTTCTTTTAGAATTTCTTCTCCATCTTCAGTTAGTTTAACCTAACTTCTCTAGTGATAGTAGAGATAAGACAATGTATTCTACTATATTTAAGGAATCCTTACCAAAAAATTAATCTTAATTTAATGTCCACCTAATATTAAACATATTAAGATTAGCTCAGAATAATTTGGTTAAATTTGAGACTACATTATATATAACAATTTTGCTATAATGCAAAGTAGTAGTTTTGAGATAGAAATAAACGAAAATTATCAAGAAGAAATACTTGATTATTTAAACAAGATAGATAGAAGAGCTCAAGAATATGTGAATAGAAAATTCGAAATCTACACTAGAAAGGGTTTTATAAATTGTTGTCTAAAGAAGGATATTAAGAACTTTAAGAATGGTATTTATGAAATTAGGATTGAGTACAAAGGAATGGCATTAAGATTCTTTGGAAGTTATGGTAACAATGTTTTTAACATAGTACTTTTGTTAAACAAGAAATCTCAAAAAACTCCAAACTCAGAGATTAATAAAGCATTAAAAAGAATACAATGAAATTAAATGAACTCAAACAAAAATTAAATCTCACCGGGGAAATGGATGTCTTGGATAAAATTGCTTTAGATGTTTTTGACGCACGCACTGCAAAAGGCTGGTCACAAAAAGAATTAGCTGAAAAAATAGGTACAAAACAATCAGTAATTTCTAGACTTGAATCAAGAGGATCTGATCCCACAATGAATCTATTAATAAAAATTGCGAATGCTCTTGATGTTCCTGTTTACTCCCCTTTCATAAAACCTGAGGATTGGTATGAAATAGTTAAAGGATCTGGAAGAGGGTTATGGGGAAAAGATCCTGATAAATATATAGAAAATGAACGCAACTCATGGGAAAGAACAAATTAATCATAAAGCATATATCCTCTCTTTCTTACAGTAAGGAGATAATTAAGTGGAACTTTGTTTTCTTTCATGGTTTTTCTAAGTTTTTCAATTACTTTTGCAAGAGAATATAGCGAATATTTGTTATTCCACTCCTCATTCCAATATATTTTTGCAACTTCTTCAAATGTAACAATATTAGATTTGTTCTCAATAAGGAGTTTAAGG
>JBAXRR010000013.1:0-27959 GCA_037131125.1 bacterium | reverse complement strand
GGACATAAGATACCAGCTTGGGTGCATATATATATTTCCAGTTTCTTCTTTAAATTGCTCGAATACTTGATTGAACTTATTTGTCCATTCAAGCTCAAGACCTAGAGCTATTGCATATGGAAGTATCTTTTCATAATTTTGTACTGCTTCATCGAATGTTTTGTATATGAACTTTAATCTTTCTGTCTCTGCTGTTTTAATATACATCTTAAGTCCTTCTATCTTATCTTGAAGAGATGCACCTTCAACAGTTCTTGAAGAAAGAGTCAGTAGGAATATGACATTCAATATAACTAAAGGTAAGACTAGAATCACTAAAGTAGAATTAAAATCTGCTGTTAAAAAAATTCCTAGAAGGAAAGATATAACAATAAAGAGGATAAAAAAATAGGAACATCCTCCTATTACCTTAGCAATGATTGAAGTATTTGATCCGTTCTTCTTAATACCATTAATAATAACTGCTGGAATCACTCCAAAGAAGAAAAGTAAAAACTCCAAACCTAGAACTATTGGAAAGATTCCCTCATGATCTCTATTAACCCCATAGAGAAAGGAGATTATTAGAATCAAACTCACGGATAAAAATACACCAAAAAACTTAACAAATAAATTATTCTTTACATACTTTTGCCCTATTGCTTGTATTTTAGATTTATAGTTTTCGACAAAGCTATGAATAGAAGAGGAGTATCCATTTGAAATAGTCAATTGTTTACCTACAGATTTACTGATCTTGTCTAGTATCATTTGCTCCTCCTCCGTTATTGTATCGGTAATTGTATTTTCAGTTAGTTTCATATTAAAGGAATCATCATGTTCATTAATAGTAATTACTTTCTTTCTTGCAAGATTAACAATATTTGAAATCAGGGCATTGTTATTAAATCCCATATTGTTTATGTATGAAACAATACCGGGAGATATATTATCTGAAATAGAGTATTCAGGAATTACCACTCCTTTCGCTGGATCTTTTCCAACTTTAAGCCAAGTGAAATAGTAGTATAGAAGAATCATTATTATTCCAAATATTCCTACGTAGATATATAAATTATTTAAAAATTCTTCAAATTTTAATTCCTCAGCTGTTGGATAATTGATATATCCCTTTGGCCACCCAACAACTATGGTTAGTCCATTTGAGGCGGGAAGTTCACCTGTTGTTTCGAATATTACTTTTGTATTGCTTGAGGAATTATCTATTCTAGAAGTGGCCTTATTCTCTATTGAACCTTCTAGCCCAGTAAATGAGGTTTTTTGAATATCTGTGTCTTTTAGTTTTACAGGAAGAATTATAGTTGCACTACTTTTTACTATTGGAAATACCCATCCCGTTCCAATTGCATTAAAATATAGCTCATCATGATCTGAAAAGAGACCTAATTGCTTTGTGGTTCTATATGTTATCTCATATGTATAGTCTCCTGGATTTAGATATGTATTTTTATCTCCTATATATATTCTTTTTCCATTAGAGACAGATTCAATAGAATATGGTTCATTCTTTCCATCTCTTTTTATACTTACAACATCAAATCCGACGATATAGCTTACTCCCTTTGAATCCTTGTATTTCGTAGGAAAATCTCTGTATATTCCATGATTAATATCTATATTCCGAGCTGTTACATTTATTGTTTCTTTAATTATTAAACTCCTATCTTTCTGAACCTCAATTACGCTGTCATATGAATTTATTTTCTCTTCTTTCATTACAAATCCCTCGGCATTTAGCTGACTAGGAAAAACATACAAGAAAGTAAAAAGAATGAATGAAAAGATAACAATGAATATTTTTTTCATAATATCAATATACAATTTCTTTAAATATTTGGTAAGCTAGTAATGTATACATATTATATTATCTATATGGCCTATTTCACAGTTTTCATTACTATCCTAACGATAATAGTTAACGTTGCTGCAACTGCTATTCCGCTTGGAGGACTTACTACGAAAGAGCTTTCGGATTCTTTTAAAGTATTTTTTGTACCAGCTGCATATGTGTTTTCAATTTGGGGAGTTATATACATAGCACTACTCGTTTTCTCTTTTTCTCAACTTAAGAAAAAAATAGTTAACAGTAAATTATTAGGAGAGGTAAGAATATGGTATCTCATTAGTTCACTTGCAAATATTACTTGGATTGTTTTATGGCAATATCATTTCCCAACATTGAGTATTATTCCAATGATAGTCCTACTTTTAAGCTTAATAGCAATATATCTTAAGCTTTCGAAGAGTAAAGAAATGAAAGAGGGAAATAATAAATATTTAATTAAATTACCAATTAGTATCTATTTAGGATGGATTAGTGTTGCAACAATTGCAAATGCTGCAGTATTTCTTTACGTTCTTAACTGGAACGGATTTGGAATAGCACCACAAGCATGGAGTGCCTTTATGATATTAGTAGCAGGAGTCCTTGGCATGATAATGCTTTACAGAGAAAAAGACTATGCTTATGCAATAGTCCTTATATGGGCAACTGTTGGAATATTAGTTAAGTTTATGTTTGCAAGTAGAGCAGTTGGATTTGCCGCAACATTTGTAGCAATACTCCTTACAGTATTTTCAGTTGCAATATATCTTGAAGATAGAAGAAAAATAAACTCTAAGAAGAAGTAATATCTGTTACTAAAGTAGTCTTCATAGATTTATATATACCACAAGGTCTTAAGTTTAGATCATATAGCTCATTTCCAAGTAAATATTCTATTACCTGCTTTTTGTCATAACCTTTTAAAAAAACAAAGAATTCATTGAATGAATTAAGCCCAGTAATAGTAGTTGTAATCCTTTTGTTAAAAGGCGGTTTTCCAAATTCATGGTAACTAACCAATTCTTTTGAGCAAAAGAAAGAGTTAAATAATTCTTTATCTGAATTAGGAGATATTCCAGCTGTATGATAGTCTCCTCCAATTCCCATAAGTCCAATCTTGTAAATATCCTTATCCATAAAAACAACATTTAACTTATCCGAATAATCCTTCACATATTTATCTGAGGGTAATAATTCAATTAAATTAGAACTATCTATTATTGGAGTATAGCTATTTGCAAAGTTAATAATCTCAGAATTTCTAATTCCAATGTCGTTAAGAGCGTCTTCACTAATTTCATTTGTATATCTCTCATCCATAACAAATAAGTCTACTAGTGATTTATTCTTAGAAAAATACGCTTGTAGTGTAGGGCTAGAATATACACTCTTAATAGATCCACCTGAAAGAAATATTGCGAACCTTTTGTACTTACCAGAGGACATGACTTTATCTATGGTTTTTATCAATATGGTATTAAATTCGAAAGCTAGCTTTTCTTTTGTTGTTCTACTAATATTCATAGTAAATTACTAAAGGATAATATTTATATATTATATATATTTTTACAATAATTAATATGAAGAATAAAAATACAGTTTCAGTAATAGGACTTGGGAAAATGGGAAGTGGATTTGTACTTCATCTGTTAGAACAAGGATGGAAAGTAACTGGATACAACAGAACTAGAGAAAAAGCTCTACCATTTGTAAAAAAGGGAATGGTAATTGCAGAAAACTATGAGGACCTTGCAAAGAAGACAAAATCCAAAGATAAAAGAGTAGTAATCCTTATGCTTACAGCAGGAGAAGCAGTAGATGAAGCTCTCTTTGATAAGAAAAATGGATTAATTAACTTCCTTACAAAAGGAGACATAATAATAGATGCAGGAAATTCTTTTTTTGAAGATGCTGTAAGAAGAGGAAAGTTATTAGAGAAGTTAGGATTTGAATTCATGGATATGGGAACATCTGGAGGACCGTCGGGTGCCAGAAGTGGTGCATGCTTAATGGTCGGTGGAAAAGTAAAAACTTTTAAATATGTAAAGGAGCTTCTTGTCGCACTTGCAAAAGAAGGTGCTATTAAGCATTTCGAGGGGTATGGAGCAGGTCACTTCGTAAAGATGGTGCATAATGGAATTGAATACGGAATGATGCAAGCAATTGCAGAAGGTTATGAAATACTTAAGAAATCTAAGTACAAATTAAATCTAAAAGATGTTACTGAAATATATAATAACGGAAGTGTTATTGAATCTAGACTAATAGGCTGGCTCGGAAAAGCTTACAAACAAGAAGGGGAGGATCTCAAAGAAATTTCATCAACTGTAGCTCATACTGGAGAAGGAATGTGGACTATCAATACGGCTAAGAAGATGGGAATAGAAGCTAAGATCATAGAAGAATCTTTGAACTTTAGATTAAAGTCAGAAAAGAATCCAAGATATGCAGGGAAAGTTGTTTCTGCACTTAGAAACCAATTTGGTGGACACGAAGTAAAGAAAAAGTAGGATATTAATTTGATTTTTTCTTTTTGAGCTTTGATTTAACAAACTCATAGACAACTGGAATAACTGACAAGAAGATTATTACAAATACTACTAGAGAGAAGTTGTCCTTAACGAATGGAATGTTTCCAAAGAAGTATCCAAGAAGGGTAAAGAGAAATACCCAGGTAAATCCACCAGCAATGTTGTACATAATGAATTGTTTATACTGCATCTTCCCAACACCAGCTACAAATGGAGCGAATGTTCTAACTATTGGAATGAACCTTGCTAAGAATATAATCTTGTTACCGTGCTTATCGTAGAACTTCTGAGTCTTATCTATATGGCTTTGGTTAAGAGGTATTCTTGGATTATCTATTATCTTCTGACCAAAGAACCTCCCTATGAAGTAATTGACTGTATCTCCAAGGAATGCTGCAAACCAAAGAAGTAAAAGAACAAAAACAATATTAAATGACCCTATTGCTGAAAAAGCTCCTGCAGCAAAGAGAAGTGAATCCCCAGGTAAGAAGGGGAGGAATACTAATCCTGTTTCTGCAAAGATTATAAAAAAAAGTATTCCATAAGATAAAACTCCATAATTAGCAATGATCTCTCCTAATTTGGTATCTATATGTAATACAAAATTTATTATTTCACTTAAAATTCCCATGGGTTTGAATATATCAAATTTGGATATCAAAAAACAGTATAGTAATTTACACTACTCGGATTCAATAAACTTAATAATGTTCTTTGAAAATACTGTTAGAGATGCAAATATACTTATTCCATGCTCAAAAAGGGGAACAGTAATATTATTTGCACCGTTTAATATGTTCGTACTAGCAGGTACTAATTCATCTCCGAGTAATGGTCTTATTGTCATAATTCTCTTTCTATCTTCACTAGAAAGAAGATATTCACGATTTTCAAATCCTTCCACTGCCTCAGCAAAGGCTTGGCTTTTATAAGTTCTAGATTCAAAGGATCTAAATCCTTTTTGGATTCCTTTTCTTAATCTCCCACAAACGTCAATAACTTTACAAATTGATTCTCTTCTTTCAATAAAAGCATTTAATACTGCACTTCCTCCAGCACTACAACCTACTAAAGAGACTTTGTATCCTTTCTTGGAGTATTTATCTATTTCCCTTAGAAGCTTTTTAAGTTTTGGTTTGAACTCCCTTTGATTAGAATACCAATCAATTAAATAGACAACTGGCTCAACTCCATGCTTTTTCCATCTATTAGTTGCCCAAATAAGTCTTCTTACTTGTGAACTATTTACTTCATCTCCAAGCCCTGGAACAAAAATTACTATATGTGTCTGAGCCATAGGGGAAAATAAAATAATACATTTATCTTTGGCTGCCGAGCAAGGATTCGAACCTTGGAAACCTCGTTAACAGCGAGGCGTGTTGCCATTACACCACTCGGCATCAAAAGATTTCATATTATATCAGAACACTATTTGTTTTCCATAATTTCAATATTTGAAGCATTAAAATCATATCTTTGCTAGAATAAATACATGGAAGCCAGGAGTGATGCTGAACAAAAATTTCAAATCGTAGCAGTATTATTCGTGATCGCAGTTATTAGTCTCTCAGTACTCTTCTTTTTTAACTCCTATTCTGCAACAGAAAACAATAGGAATGCTGCATTTGCTAGCCCATTAGGGCATAACTTTTTAGACAATACCGATCTTGGAAGTAGTATGGAAACAGTTAAGGGCGCAAGTATTGTCATAAATAAGGATATGAATTGTACAGATTGTATGTATTTTCCAGTAAATAAAGAAAATAGTCTCAGCAGTAAATATGTTCCAAGTGATCTTAAAAATATTCCTCTAAATGGTGGAGGAAGCCTTAGTGGGGAAGCCCTAGCATATTTAACAAGTATGTTCAAAGATGCATTAACTAAGGGAATAAACATGAAGGTTGCATCAGCATATAGATCTTATGCGAACCAGGTAGATACATTTAATTATTGGGTTTCTAAAGAAAAAGAGAAGGGGATTTCAGATAGTCAAGCTAAGATTAATGCTAACGTATATTCAGCAAAAGAGGGACATAGTGAACATCAATTAGGAACAACAGTAGATCTTTCATGTAACACATGTACTCCATTCGATAACTCTTCAGGAAACCTTAAGGTCTACTCCTTTATTGAAACAGAAGCATACAAATATGGATTCATTATTTCCTACCCCAAAGGGAAAGATCAGTTAACAGGATATAAATATGAGCCATGGCATATTAGATATATAGGAGACAATCTTGCAAAAGAACTTTTCGATAAAGGCTACTTAACAAACTCTTCAGACTATCTTGAGAAATTCCTAGAAGAAAAACAACTCTGGAAATAAATATTCAACACCTTTGACATCTTCTCTAATTTATGGAATATTACACTCAGTTAATACTCCTTCTTCACTGCCCCAGGGAGTATTTTTCTTTTATATGAAATTTCCATACTTATCTCCGTTACTATTCTTCTTTGTGCTAGTAAGGTCATCTCCTTCACCCCAACCAGACCAGTCATCTCCTAAGCTTTTCTTAGATTCATATTTGCTCTGATTCCCATATTTATTTGGATACCCACTTGTATATGAATCTCTATTAGATAGATTTCCAATTAATTCATCTTCATAAGATAGTTTTTTAATCAGTTCATCTGGAATATCTTCAATAAATCGAGAAGCAGGATTTGCTTGTCTGTTTCCAAAGTAAAGTCTAGATTCTGCATGAATTATAGACAGATTTTTCTTTGCTCTAGTAACAGCAACATATGCAAGTCTTCTTTCTTCCTCCATTTCAGATGGATCTACAAAAGCTCTAGAGTGGGGGAATAATCCTTCTTCCATTCCAATAATGAAGACATGATCAAACTCTAACCCTTTAGCAGCATGAACTGTCATTAAAGTAATTAACGAGTTACCTTCCTCCTTATCTGTATCTTCTTCAGATGCCTCTATTAATGCAATCTCAGAAAGGAATTCATTAAGTGAGTCTCTAGCTTCAAGATTTGCATATTTAGCAGTAACACTAGTAAGTTCTTTTACATTTTCAATTCTATTCTTAGCTTCTTCTGTTCCGTCATCTATATGTTTGATAAAATCTGTTTTCTCTAATAAATATTTCAGTAATTCATCTACCTTAACCTCATTGGATTTCTTAACAAGATCTGAAAGTAATTCACTAAATGCAATTAGTTTTGGATCTAATAAATCTCTCTTTTCAGGATCGAGAAGTAGCTCTCCTGCTTTACATTCGGAAAGTGTTGATTTTTCAGTAAGTAAATCTAGAGATTTCTTACCTATACCTCTTCTTGGTGTGTTAATTATTCTAGATAAAGATAATGTATCTTTTGGATTATTAATAACTCTAAGATATGCAATTAAATCTTTTACTTCTTTTCTTTCGTAGAACCTAAACCCTCCAACTAGTTTATATGGATATCCACCCTTAAGAAGTGCTTCTTCAATATTTCTACTTTGAGCATTTGTTCTGTAGAGTACAGCAACAGATTCAGTATCATTCTCTTTTCTTAATTTGTCTATTTGTTTTACTATCCACCATGCTTCATCTTTTTCACTTTCTGCAAGATATACATTAACTAGCTCTCCCTCAATATTCTCCGTCCACATTTTCTTATCTCTTCTTTCTGAATTGTGTCTAATAACATTATTTGCAACATTAAGAATAGTCTTAGTAGATCTGTAGTTTTGTTCAAGCTTAATAGTCTTTGCTTTAGGGTAATCTTTTTCAAAATTAAGAATATTTCTAATATCTGATCCTCTAAATTTATATATAGACTGATCTTCATCTCCAACAACACATATATTTCCATACTTTTGAGATAACATTGAGATCAAGGTATATTGAGCCCTATTTGTATCCTGATATTCATCTACTAGAACATATTTGAATAGCTTCTGGTACTTTTCTAGTAACTTAGGATCTTTTCTAAATGCTTTAATTACATTAAAGATGAGATCATCGAAATCCATTGCATTAGATTCATCTAAGAGTTTCTGGTAAAGAGGATATACCTTAGCAACAACAAGCTGGAAATATCCTTGTGCGTATTGGATATAGTCGTCTGGACCAACAAGTTCATTTTTAGAAGATGAAATATATGAGTGAATTGCTTTAGGATTGAATTCTTTAACAGATAAGTTAAGAGATAACATTACATCTTTTACTGCATCTATTTGATCATCTGAATCATAAATTACAAAGTTAGGATTCATTCCAAGATTTCGAGCTTCCATTCTTAAGATCTTTACACATATAGAGTGGAAGGTTCCCATAAATGGAATACTTAATTGAGCTTTTGGATCTGTTAGTGCTTTATTAGTAATTATTGCTCTAACTCTTTTCTTCATTTCCTCAGATGCTTTATTTGTAAAAGTTACAGCAAGTATTTCGTTAGGATAAGCAAGTTTCTGATCAAGTAGATAAGCAATTCTATAAGTTAGAGCCTTTGTCTTCCCACTACCAGCACCAGCAATAACTAAAACAGCACCATTTGTTGTCTTAACAGCATCTAGTTGTTCTGTATTCAAGCCTGACAAGTCCATAAATATATATTAATATTAAATGTTTGGGAAAATACTTTTGGAAATATTTATTTTTTTCTCTTTCTCAGAATAAACCATCCATAACCTAAAGAACAAGCAATCCCTATAACTGTTAGCGCTATTCCTATCCAAGGTTTATCTATAGTTATTTCTCCTACCGAAACAGTAATTATTGTTGGGATAACAGCACCAATTACAGCTCCAAGAATATATGCCTTTGCGTCTGCTTTTACTGCTCCAGCGACATATCCTAACACATCGTAGCTCATACCTGGAGTAAAAATTAGAACTATAAAATCTCTCAACTTTGCTTTCTTAACAAAGTCATCTAGTTTATCCAGATTATCTGCACCTATCATGTTTTCGACAAAATGTCTTCCAAGTTTTCTTCCGAGATAGTAATTGAATGCCCAGCCAACGATTGATGCAGGGTATACTATTAAGAATCCTCCAACTGCACCATACAAGGCTCCTGCAGTTATGTGTATTATCTGATTAGGAATAAACGGATTAAATATAGCAACATTATTAATAAGTATCAGGACAAGTGGACCTAGTATTCCTTTATCCGAAACCCAGTCCCTAAGTTTCTCAGGAGTAAGAGGAACCTTTCCAACTGCAAGCAATACTCCACTTAAAATAATCACCCCTACAAGGATCAGTAATTTTAAAGTTGCGATACTGTATAACTTCTTGAATACTATTTTGTACCATTTCTTTTCATATTCAATTACATCCATTCCCAAATTATTGTTCATATTTTTTACAAATAATATTATCTATATAAAGAGACTTTCAGGTATAATTCAAAGGTTCATATTAACACCTTATGAGTAACTCAGAATATTATATCAAAAGAAAAGTTTCAATTTTTTATGGACCAGCAGGAGGGGGTCATTACACAGTATCCAAAGCTCTTGAAGAAGAATTCAAAGAAAAGGGTTACGAAGTGGAGCTTCTAGATATAACGGAGATGGGAAAACCTGGATTCAAAAATCCTTCAAAAAGTTATTCTTTTGCTATCAAATATTTGAGAATCCCTCACATGCTAATTAACTACGCTATGAGAGTACCTTTAGTAGCATATCTATTTAATCTATCTATTTGGGCACAAACTAAAGAAAAACTTATGCCCCTTATGAAAGAGCTTGGTGGAGTAGGAATAGACAGAATTAGAAAAACAGACCTAATCATAAATGTATATCCTCAATATACGTATATATTAAACGCGGCAAAGAAGAGATTAGGATTGACTGTACCTATTGTGACAATTGTAACGGACATATCTTTTGTATACGCACTTTGGTTTGATAAACGTAATGACTTAACCATTCTTCCCACAATAGAAACCTATCAGAATGGATATAGATATTTTAAAGATTACAAAGATAGAGTAGTAAAGTTAGGATTGCCCATAAGAAGTAAATTCTTTGAGAAAGAAAATTCAAAGAAAACTAAAAAAGATCAGAAAGAGAAGGAGAACTTAAGACAAGTACTAATCCTAAGTGGTGCTGAGGGGATGGGACATATTGAGAAGCTTGTGTCAACAATAGATAAAGAATGTAGTGGAATTAAGATTCTTGTTTCAGTTGGAAAAGAAAAACAACTTAAAGATAAACTACTTTCAAAAACATACTCCAATAAGATAGAAGTCATTGAGTGGACGGATAAATTCGAAGAATATATTAAGGAATCTGAAATAATTATCACCAAAGGTGGAGCATCAAGTCTTTGGGAGTGTTTAAGTACAGGAAACCAAGTAATTGTTTTCGACTACATCAAAGGACAAGAAAATGGAAATCCAGAATTTGCAAAGTACTATGGAAATGGAATATATGAACCAAACTTTAAAAAGATAGCTAAACTTATTAGTAAAAATTCATTCTCTCCAAAGAAATCCAATATTGCTTCCATTAACTGGACAAAGCAAATAGTAGAAAGAGTAATCTCTCTTATTAAAGAATAATCTTGAAATTTAAAAGTAATAGAGAAATTATTATTGTAAGCATAATTACTCTGTGAATATCATTCTTAAACATCCTCTTATCCTTATATATGAAATTTCTGAATATTGGATAGAGCATGAATAGAGCAAGTATTAGTAAACTTTGGACTATCCAGCTTACTGAAATATTCATTTTATTTACTACAAAAAGTCCTCCAGCTGCTGTAAGGATAATTAGAACTACCTGAGTAATTTGTGAAGCTTTAACTCCAATAATAGAAGCAATTGTTTTAATTCCTGCTTTCTTATCTGTTTCAATATCTCTTACTTCATTTTCCAACTGTCCATATACTGAGGCAATCATGAGAACTGGGAAAAGTAGAAAACTAATTGGTAATTGCTTCCCTTCTGTTATATTAAAGCCTGTTAAAAATGCCACTAGGAACTGTCCACCTGCTAGCATGTATCCATGAGAGATAAGATCTAGGACAGGAATATTTTTAAGTCTTGTAGCTCGATAAGAATAAAGAATGTTTACGATCAATATTGAAATACCTGCGATAAGTGGCCATATATTCCCACTTTGAAAAGCTAAGAAGGCATAGAGGACAAGGGATATGACAGCTACAAGAATACAATACACATATCCTTCACCTTTAGAGATAATCCCAGCTGCAACTGGATTTCTCTTTCTTTTCTTCTCATTAAGATAATCTTCTTCAGCATCTTCAACATCATTAAACATAAAAGCAAAACAAAGAGCAGTAAAGTTAGCTAGAAATGCCAAAATGAAATTCAATCCAAGAGCAACAGGTATTGCCATAAAACCAAGAAGAGTAAGAACGAAATTGAAATCTATTACTTCTGCCCACCTCGTTAAAGCAGAAAAGGCAACTCTTTTAGTTCTCAGATTATTTTCAAACGACATAATATGTTAATAAGAATTAATATTTAGAAATGAACTTTGAAATACTTTGTGTTAGTCGAGTTTCATTGGCATGACTATATGAGTGAAATTTGTATCCAATGGATCCTTAAATACAGCAGGTAGGGTAGGACCATTACTTTCAAATACAATTTCATCTCCTTCAATTGTTCCAATCATGTTCATAAGGTATCTTGCATTATATGCTGTTTTGAATTCATCACCCTCGACATCACTAATTTCCATCTTTGTTTTATTCTCTCCAAGTTCAGGAGCAGAAGAACTTAAAACTAACATACCTTCAGTCTTATTTACTTCAAATACAGTTTTGTTTCCAATAACATTCTTTGCAAATACATTCACTATCTTCATATCTGAAGAGAAATGATCTTTACTCATTGTGAACTTAACTGAGTGAGTAGAAGGAAGAATAGATTTGTAGTCTGGAAATTCTCCTTCAATAAGTCTTGTAGATATTTCTAACTCCTTATATGCAAATACCACCTGATTCTTATCTTTAAGCACATATATTTTAACTTCTTCTTTACTATCTGTTGGATCTATTACTCTTAACACTTCATTCAATGCCTTTGCAGGAATAATGAGTTTATCTTGATCAAGTTTCTTTTCAAGTTCGATTAACTTCTTAGATAGTCTAAATCCATCTACTCCTACTAATGTTAAAAACTTCTCATTAAATTCAAATAGGATTCCTGTTAAGACTGGACGACTATCATCAAGAGCTGCAGATACTACTGTCTTACTAACAGCTTTAAAAAAGTCAGATCCCTTCATTATTAATGTTGGCTCATCACTTGAAACAGGTATAATAGGGAAGTCCTCTGCAGAGATTGTACTAAACTTACTACTTGTCTGATCATTTGAGATGTTTAATACATTATCTGTAAGTTCTAGAGTTAATTTCCCTGCTGGAAGTGAAAGAACAAATTCAGAAGTAAGTTTTGCATTAATTGTAATAGAACCATCTGATATTACTTCAGCTGGAAGATTAATATTCATTCCTATCTCTAGATCTGTTCCAGATAACTTAACAGTATCTTTCTTTACTGTTAATAGAACATTAGAAAGAATAGGTATTGATGGTTTATTTGATACTGCTTTACTTACTTGTGATAATCCTCTTGATAAATTTTCTTGTAATATTGATAGCTTCATTAAATAGTTTATATAATAAATTAGAAGTATTTATAGTAGGGCCTGTGTATATGTGTTTAACTTAATGGCAATTTGTTCATTTTAGTTTAATTCACAAGCATTTTCAAATTGAGAATATTTGTGAATAACTCCTACTTTTACGAAACTCCCTGACACCAAAGTATTACAAATCTTGACTTTTGTATACCCCTATTTAAAGCAACTTATCTCTTGTTGATAGATTGTACTAAAAAGCTAATAAGAATGTATATGTTTCATGTAACAATATTCCTGTGAAACACAGGGTTAACTTGTTGATGATTCGTTCCACGCCTTATTTGTCAATAAGTTAGCGGTGAGCATAACTATCTAAAAGTTATGCACAATTTGAATCTAGAAGATATTTATTTAATAGTTTGGATGAAATTACATTGTTTCAAGATCTCTAACTATTTTGTCTAGTTGAGATTTGAATTGAGGTTCTGTTTGAATCTTCTCTTTGATCTTATCTACTCCATGAATAATAGTCGTGTGATCGGATTTATTTAGAAAGTTAGCAACTTGCTTCAGTTTATACCTATACTCCTCTCTAAGTATATACATGCAAATCTGTCTTGCTAGTGCAGTTTCCTTTGTTCTTCTAGCACTTTTAATTTCAGATATCATGATGCCATACTCGTCTGCTACTCGTTTTATTACATCTTGTACTTTTACATCCTTTCTTTTCTTATCTGGAGTTTTCCCAAGTATATTAGCAATTTCATCTTGAGTCATTTCATGTCCTACACTTAGAGTACTCATCAAGGCAATCTTTTGAAGTGCACCTTCTAACTCTCTTACATTAGTAGGAACAAGTTTTGCAATATGTTTAAGATATACATTAGGAATACTAATATTCAAATCTCTTTTCTTTTGCTCAAGGATTGCAATTCTTGTTTCAAATTCAGGTTCTTTAATATCTGTTACAAGTCCTCCTTGGAATCTGCTTTTAAGTCTATCTTCAAGTTTTGCGATCTCTTCAGGAGGTCTATCTGAAATAAGTATTACTTGTTTTCCACTTTGATGAAGGGAATTAAATGTATTGAAGAATTCACTTTGCGTTTCAACCCAGTTGGATATCATTTGAATGTCATCGATTATTAAAAGATCTAGTTCTCTATATTTATTTCTAAACTTCTGCGCCTGATTCGTCTTTATTGCACTGACTAAATCGTTAAGAAAGTTTTCACTTGTTGTGTATAGGACCTTTGCACTCATCTTTTTTTCTAACATCTCCCTTGCTACTGCTTGAGCTAAATGAGTCTTCCCAAGTCCAGTCTTTCCATGAATGAATAAAGGATTAAATGGAGAAGTACCTTTTTCAACAATTGACCTTGCAGCTGCATGAGCAAGTCTATTGTTATTAGCAACTATATAGTTGGAGAAGGAATACTTGGGATTAATATTACTGTTTTTAAGCAAGTACAAGATTTCTTTTGGTGCACCTTCTTGAAGTTCTAGTAGTGGAGCTTCAAATGTATTCTCTTGTAGTTTCTTTCTTTCGTCTTGTTGTTCTTTTGCAAGACTTTCCTCATATTCAATTTTAATTTTTACTTTAACTCCATAAACAAAAGAGAGAGTATCTGTTATTAAGTCTTTATATCTCTTTGTAAGAAAGTCAGCATGAATAGAGCTATGAGTTCCGATAAGTGCAGTTTTATTATCTAGACTTACTAACTTGGAATGAGTAAACCATGTAGTGTAAACTTTTCTCGAATCAAGTTTAACTTCCATTTGTGCTAGAGTTTTTTTCCAGATTTCTTCTATGTTAACTTTCATTGTTTAGGAAATATTTTATTTAGCAGTGAGCGTACATTAACGAAATGTGGATAACTTTGCAAGAGGAAAAAGTAGAATCCCTGGAACTTCAATACAGTTAACCCAAAACCATCTTTATTATTATTGCTAAAGTTGCTGCACCACTCCAAAGAGGAATAATTAACCAACTTGTTCCTCCAGCGAATAGCTTATACCGTGTATAAATCCATAAATGTTCTCCAGTTGACCTGTGTATGAACTTGGAAAGTAATCCTTCGAGGATTAACCCTAAACCTGTAGAGAGTAAGATGAAAAAAATAATGTTTGTTGAATTGAAGAACGTTAGCAAGCCAATTGCAGAGAAAAGAAAGAAAAAACGATAAATAAGTATTTATGGAAATAATTTGTTTTAAGGGAAGTCTTCTTCTTGAAATAATCCATAATTCCAGAGATGAAACCAGAAAAGAGAAGCCCAACAAATCCGAGGGATAAATATATTTTAAGTAAATCTATTCCTGAAAGATGTAAATTTACTTTTGTTATTTCTGCAAGTCCAAGGAAAAATAATCCTGCTGCTCCCCAGATAGGAATAATATACCAGCTAGTAAATCCTAGAAGATTACCATCAAAGTACCTGTAAATTCTACTTCCAAATATCTTATACCACAGGTAGTCCGCAGTAAATTCACACATGAATCCAATAAATGAGTAGAGGATAAAAAATAGAAAAATATTTTCAATAAAACTGCTTAGTTGAGCAATTATTACTCCAGTAATAAAACTAATAAATGTAATTAAGTAGATATCTTTGTCTTGAGATTTAATATATGCTGCAGGTCTTCCCTTAATTGTGTTTATTACAATCAAGATAATGAATAGAAGTGTCCAGATGGATATCATCAAGAGCCCAACTAACCAGTAGTGCAAGATATTAAATTAATATTTATTACTAAATACTAACAGTATAAAATAATTTTGTTAAATCGGAACCCTGTATCGGTAATACAATATATAAGCAGGTAATACTCTTGACATCCAAGTATTACTTGCTGTATAGTATTTTCATTATGACTTATACTACAAATCTTACACAAAAAGGACAAGTTACAATTCCAATCCAAATTAGAAAATTTCTTGGGCTAAAACCTCGTGAGAAAATTACATTCACGAAGATTAAAGATAAAGTTACTATTGCTCCAGCGAAGGATTTCTTATCTCTCATGGGATCGGTTAAATCTCCTCTAAAATATACCGATGAAGAAGCTGATAAAAAGGTCCTTTCATATATAAAGAAAGATTATGAAAAGTAAGTCCATTCTAGATACTAACATCCTAATAAGATTTTTGACTGGTGATCCTCTAGATCAGGCAAAGCTTGTGAAGAATTTGTTTAGTAAGGCAAAAAGAAAAAGCCTTATAATTCCAGATGTCATCTTGGTTGAAAGTGTGTTTGTATTGCTTTCTTTATACAACTTACCTAAATCCGAAGTAATTGAAATGGTTTCTGCTTTAATAGTCTATGAGAAATTTGATTTACATACTGTTTTATTTCAAAAAACATTGGAAATCTTTAGTAAATATCCAATTTCATTTGTTGATGCGTATATTTGCGCAATGAATATTACTGCTCCCGATAAAATGGTTTATACATTTGATAAGAGAATCCTAACTATAGAAGAAGTTAATTCTCAAAAACCTGAGTAAAGTATATTGCTACTTAGTCTTATTTCCCCCTGCTACTTGTCCTGGATTTGGCATAAACCCTTGGTACCCCTTATTCACTGGTCTTGGTGTGTATGAAGGTTGAGAGTATGGTGAGAATAAAGGAGTATTAGATTGTGTCTGATCTACCTTTATTGCACTAGGTTCATTTGTAGTTCCAGCTTTTGGAAACATCTTATCTACAGATGTTACCTGATCACTTGTTAATGTTGGTTTTGGAGGAAGAACAACATTTGGAGTAGGCTTTACTCCCATGTTTACAGGATTTTTCATTGCTGGATAGATTGGCTGTATAGGTTTTGGATTTTGAACATATTGCTGAACTGGTGGTTTTACTGGAGTCACACTTACTGGTATTTTTCTTTCACTTCCAGTAATTGAATTGTAGTTATTAAGAGCTTCTGTATAGTTTGCACCAGATTTAATGAGGTCGAGTACTGTTTCAAATGTACTTTCAGATTTATCTATACCAAGAGTGAATAACTTTGTTTCAAGAAGTAGAGATTGAAGGAATAGGGTAGCTTCAGAACTAGAAAGAGTTAATGAATTATCTTTAACAAAGTTTATAAATACTTTGGTGAAAGCCTCTCCAACAAGAACCAAATTACTCTTTGCAAATCTTAAATTATCTTTTGAATTATCTAGATTAATACTAAAGGATGAAGTAAATAGATTTGGATTAGTTGAGTAAAGATAAGAAAGATCATTAATTTCCTTACAACCAATAAAGATGACTGCATCTGCTTCTGTTCCAGTTGTTTTAAAGTCAACATCAGATATTTCAAAGTTATCTGAAACACTTTCTATTTGGAACATTAACTTTTCACCATCTTCTTTCCACTGTACATTTTTAATCTTGGAGTTTCCTTTGTTAACAGTAATGAGTGTCTTCTTAGATTGGATTCTATCTATTAAATTAATACTTACTATTTTTCTATCTCGAATAATTTTATCTAGAAGATTTCCATTAGATCCTAGTTTCTCTTTATTCTCTAAAAGTATACTTACACTTTTCCCAGCTTTAACAAGAAGTGTTCCTAATGCGACAACTGAAAAAAGAAGATTAGGATTAAGAGTAGGGGATAAAAGTATTAATATATTTTTTCTTGAAGTAAAAGAATCCATCACTAGGTAGTAAGATTTAAAAGGGCAGAATGAATTTCAGTAGTTTAATTATACATCAGCTATAGGATATTCCAAAATGCTTTCTTAACCTATCTTTTCTACCTTATATGCAATTACAAAGTCTCCTTCTTGAACATCTACCTTAGGATCTATTAATATTCCACATTCTTGGTTCTTACTTGCTTCTTTTACCTCATTTTTAAGAAGTCTTAGAGATTTGATCTTCCCTTTCTCCATCTTATGACCCTCTCTTTCAACATACACCCTATATCCTTTAAGCATGACTCCTTTTTGAACAACAGATCCAGCAACAATATCTCCATTGGTTAAGGTAAATACTTTCTTAACTAGTGCTCTTGCTACTTCAACATCTTGTTCTTCTGGCTCAATTAAACCATCTAGTACAGCTGCTAATTCTTCAATTAATTCATATATGATCTGGTAATCTCTTACTAATACCTTTTCTCTAATTGCGAGTTTTCTAGCGTTATCGCTGATACCAGCTCTAAAACCTATTATCAAGGCCTTCTGGTTCTTAGCATTCATAATATCTGTTTCAGTTATTTCTCCTTCTTTGATCTCAAGTATCTTAACTTCAGATACTTCATCGTTTAATTTTTCAACTTCAGATCTTAATACTTCGCTACTTCCTCTAGTATCTGTCTTTAGTATCGCATTTAATACTTTCTTATCTCCTTCAGATTTAGATTCTTTTACCATCTTTAAGAATGCATCCATTGGATCTACTGCTTCTTCAACAGCTTTTATTTCTTCTTGCATTGTTTCTACTTCTTTTTCAGCTTCTATCTTGCCTTTAAAGAATCTTACAGATTGTCCTACATCTAATACATCTGTAATACCTGTAATCCAGATAGGATCTCCTGCTTTTGCATCTTCAATTCTTTTTTGGTTAGTGTCAAATGCAGATCTTACTTTTGAAGAAAACTTTTCATTAGCTATGTATAGCTCATTAGTATTAACAATTCCTTTCTTAAGAATAACTAAAGCTACTGCACCTAAACTCTTACTTAGGTTACTTTCAAGTACTAATCCCTCTGCTAATACTTCTGGTCTTTCACTTGGAGTGTATTTCAATTCGTGAATTTGTGTAAGAAGAACAATAGTTTCAAGTAATGTATCTATTCCTTCCATAGTCTTAGTGGAAGTCTTTATGAGGATTGCATCTCCACCTAAATCTTCTGTATTTACACCTTCTTTAGAAAGTTGAGTCTTTATTTTCATCTCATTTTCACCTGGAAGATCTACTTTATTCAACGCTATGATAATTGGTAATTTTTGTTCTAATGCGAATTTAATTGCTTCTTTAGTTTGTGGTTGAACACCATCGTCAATTGCAACAACAATTAATGCTATATCTGCAACTTGTGCTCCACGAGATCTCATATTAGAGAAGGCTTCGTGTCCTGGTGTATCTATGAATGTTATCTTTGTCTTATATCCATCCTTAGAGGTGTAATCTATTTGGTGAGCTCTAACACTTTGAGTAATTCCACCAACTTCAGTATCTGTAACTTTAGTTCCTCTAATAGCATCGAGTAGAGAAGTCTTTCCATGATCAACATGGCCCATAACTGCAACTACTGGTGTTTTTAACTCTATTTGTTTTTCTTCGACTTTTTTCTTTCCCATAGCCATTTATTCTATCATGGAGGAGTTCAAATACAAAGGAATACGAAGGGTATCTACCTATGCAAAGAATACAGTGAGTTCTAATAAGACTAGCTATTTATGTAAGAATCTTCCAATTGTTCCACTGGCTACTTTTGTTAATGCAGATTTCATTGCAAGTGCAAATGGGCTAGGAACAATTTCTAAATATCCTTTACTATCTACCCTGATAGCTTCTAAACCCAACGTTCCAGTAGTTCCCCCAGATCGAGTTGAGTAGCTTTCTGTTGCTCCGTCTAAAATTACCTGCCATGTTCCATCTGAGTTTCTTATTGTCTCCCAAGGAACATCACTTCCGAAAAGTCCTGCTCCACGAAATACACCTTCTGGCATAGCAAATAGGTTAAAAGATAAACTTTGAAGAGATTGTAGTATTCGGAAGATTAAGATACAAATATTTCTTTAAAAAGGTATTTTTATACTTGAAATTTCATATAAAAAAGTTCCTACTTCTACTGCCCGAATAACCTTGACTAGATTGCTAAATATCAGTATCTAGAAAATTGTAATCTCTCTCCATTTTATATATATTAATACTGTATAAAATTCTCTAAATTAGGGATAGAAGAAACACTCGTAAATGGTTAATGTAAAAGGAAAACTAAATAAATTACTGAATAGGTACTTAAAATATATTAAGTATCAGTTTTTTACCAAGAAAATTACCATACTTAAGTGGCAACTTAACGTTTTCGCTATTGCACTATTAACAATAGGACTTATTACTGGAGTGTATGCATCTGCTACTGGAATAATTAAGTTAGTTAAAGCATGGAATGAAACAACATATTCAATAACCCATACAGGAGATACAGAACTTACATGGGGAAGTTCAAACGGAACAGTAGTAACAACATCTAATATTAGCTTAGACAAAAATACAAATTGGTTTAATCTTAATTGGAATTACAAAAGACCTCTAAAGATAAAGAATACATCAGGATCTACTCTTCATACCGGATCTAGCATAACTATTAATATAGATTCATCTGCACTTGAACAAGTATTAGCAAACTGTAATGACATAAGAGTAACTTACCAATCTACTAATGAATTACCACTAAAAGTAGTAGCTCAATCTAATAATTGTCAGACATCTAAAGTAACAACATTAACATTCCCAATAAGGGCAGATATAGCATCAGGAGCAGAAGATACAACAAACTATGCTTTATTCTATGGTAATTCAGGAGCTAGTGCACCTGTATCTACCGCAGGATATTCCATAGAAGGAGGACCAAGTGCAACAATGGTGTGTTCATTTAGTTCATCTACGACATGTGAGACAGGACAAACACCATCTACATCTACTGGTGCTATTAGATATTCAGGTAAATCTGCACTTTCTTTTGATGGAAATTCAGATTATGTAACTATTCCAGATTCAAGCTCATTAGATTCTCAGTACATGACTGTAGAGGCATGGGTATATCCAAAAGAATTCGTAAGTGGAGCAAGTATTTATAACAGAAGAAACATCTCGAATGTAGGCGGAGTGACTATGGAATTCAGTAGTCCAACTGGTAATGTTTCCTGCTATTTCTACATCTCGGGTGCATGGAGATGGGCTACAGTAACTGGAACAATAAAGAATGCTTGGAACCATATTGCATGCAGCTATGATGGAACAACAATAAGAGGATTTTTAAATGGACAAATGGCAACTCCAGTTTCATATTCAGGGACAATTAATAGTCCATCTAGTCCTAGTGTGATAATTGGGAAAAATGGTCCAGGTGCTTACTACTTCAATGGAATGATGGATGAATTAAGAGTTTCAAATATTTCAAGATATTCAAATACATTCACACCTCAGACTCCGCCATTTATTAGAGATGCAAATACTACGTTACTTTATCATTTTGATGAAAACGGTTCAGATCCGAGAAATACAGGAAAAGTCCTAGATGATTCAGGTAATGGTAACAACGGAACAATTACAGGTGCAACATATGTATCTGGATTAGTAGGAGTGGATTCAAATGCAGTTCAATCTCAAATTACCAACCAATCTTTTGCATCTCATCAAGGAGTATTTGTAGAAGAAGGAACTACAAACAGAGTAAAGAATCCAAGTTTTGAAACTAACATCACAGATTCATGGACAGGAAAATCTAATATTAACTTCACAACATCTCAAGTAGATGCAGATGGTAATGCTCTAGTAGGATCAAACAACATAAAAGATGTATTTTTCTATGATACAACCAAAGATAGTGATGGAGGAGCATGGAGAAATAGTGTTTCATCTCAATCTAAGAGTTGGTATACAGAAGCATTCTCTACAACAAGAGGGAAGAAGAAAGAGTTTCCAGAGAAGGCATATATTATTTCAGAAGGATCTGGTGCAAGTATTTATGTTGATATTATCGATGCAATTGAAAATAAATTATGGATGAGATTTATTCCTGGTGCTGGCTATTATCTTGAAAATCCAAGTTTTGTTAATAGTGTACAAGCTCTAAATGGTGTGTTATTCATTGGTGCTAGTGATGCAAGTAATGGCTATCTAGCCGCAATAGATTATAAAAATGAATATGGTGACTACACAAATACAACTAATTCAAGAAGACATGCAGGAAATATCTCACAAAGAAACTCAAGTACTGCTTTAAACGCGTTAAATAGTGTTGCATTAATTAATAGGGCAGTTAATGATGTTTCAGTTCAAGTTATTTCTGGAAAAACCTATGTGGCAGTTGCAACAGATGGAGGTGTAAGTGTGATTAACGAAACTGATAGTACTGTGGTCAACGACTCAACTTCAACAGGAGTTGGTTCAGGAGTGAGCGATGTATTCTTAACTCCAAATGGCACTTTATATTACTCGAGAAAAGTCTCATACGGTCTTCTCTATGTGAAGTATTTAATTCAAAATGCAGTTTCAAGTTTTAATGCTAGTAAAATATATTCGCCAGTAGTTAATGCTGCTTATGTCTCAGGTGTCCTTATTCCTGAAATATATTCAACAAGAAGAATTTATGTAACACAGGGAACATCAACAATTGATGGAACGTCTAATACAATTTATCTTGGAGGTGGTTCACAGGGTATGACTGTTATTCAAGAAAAACAAGGAGATGAATCTCATGGAAGCATAAAGAATTATGATAAGAATCATATTACAGAAGAAATGATTGGGGCTATTCAAGGTCAATGGGGGTTTTGGGAAGATACATCTACAGATGCCAATCAATTTAAAGCATCTGGATATCTTGATACTGGAAAACTTAATCAATCTATATCTATGTATGGAAATAGCGCAGGTACAGCTGGATCAACCCTGACGTTCAACCGTGGCGCTCAAATCAGTGGCAACAACTACGAGCATATTAATACCAATCAAGGAACGATAAGCTTTTGGTTTAAGCCGTCATGGGATCGTGCTGATGGGAAAGAGCACTCGCTATTCTCAGACGGCAGTGGTTCACAGAAATTTGCTATTTTCAAAGCAGCGAATGGTAATTTTGGTGGAAGAATCCCTAGTAACACTGAAGTTAATATGCCGACTGCAACCCCGACAATAACCAGTGGTAATTGGTATCTTGTAACTCTAGTATGGTCTAAAAATACTGTTGATGGAACAAATTACGGAGTTCTATATCTTAATAATTCTCTGGTCTCACAAAGCACAACATCACTTACTCCTCAAATTCCAGTAAGTACTTATTATATTGGTGGACATCCTTTATCAGGTGCACCAGCTCAAGCCCTGATCGATGACTTTGCCATTTTCGACCGCGTCCTCTCCACCACCGAAATTGCTGCAATATATGGCAACGGGACATCAACAATGAGTGAGGCGGGCTACATCGCTGACTCCTCCCTCAAGTTCTACTCCAAGATGGATGGCTCTGGCACCTTGCAGCCGGTGACGTATAACGGTGGTGCCTCTGCCTCCAAAACGCAGGCTGCTTCCTCGGAGTTAACAGGAGGAATGAATAAAGTCTTGAATGGTCGATTTCAAGTAGATGTCAATTCTGATGGCTTAGCAGATAGTTGGGTATCAAACGGTGGAACATCAACATTCGCCGCCGCTGAAACAGCTAACATTCTATTTGATGCTCGATCACAAAAAGTTACGGCTTATGCGTCTAACGATGGCATAAAGCAAGATATTTCTGTAACTGCAGGTGAAAAATATACATTTTCAGCTTGGGTTAAGAGTGATGGAACAAATAATGTAGAGGTTCGATTATATGATATTACCAATGCAGCCTATATAGATGGGCTTGCTGGTCAATTCACCACAAATTCCTCAACCTGGGTTCAGACAAATAGAACGTTTATGGTTCCCGCTGGCTGCACTAGCGTAAGAGTTTGGCTATTTTCTGGTTCAGCCTTAACATTTTCTTTTTACCTTGGTAGTGCCACCCTCACCCCCAATCTTGTGGATAATGGCGGTATGGAAGGACAATATACAGCAACAGGTTCTGCAATATATACTTCAACAACATCCCAGGTCAGGTCAGGTTCAGGTCCATATGTATATACAGAAACAGGCAAATTTGCAACTGGACTTGCAGGATTAATAGCAACAGACGGAACTAACTTTGGATATATAACAGCATCAGATGCTAATTCAGTAACAGTAAATTTCACTGGAGGCAGTGGCACAATTGCCACGAATGCAGTGTTAGATGTAAAGAATGCTCTAGTTCCAGGTTGGACCTCTAATTTTGGCAATGGGAAGATTACTAGAGAAAGCTCATCTTTTCATAGTGGCACATATGCAGTAAAACAGAATTATGGGACTTCCGGAGCTCCAAGTATTTCGAAAGTAGTTACGGTAGTTGGTGGACAACAATATTTACTAAATTTCTGGACAAGAGGAGATGGTACTAATAGTGGCTTTTACGAAGCTTATGATATATCTCATTCTGCTTCTATAACTGGTTTTAAGAGCACTGCCGTGAGTGGAACAACTTATGTAAAAAAATCAATAATATTTACAATTCCATCTGGTTGTACCTCATTAGGTATATATCTTTATGTTTCAACCACCAATGGAGCCTCAACATATTTCGATGATGTATCTCTAACACTACTTGATAATGTTTCATTATCTTTTAAATCTTGGGCATCTGCCTCTGATAGCTCAGCAATTGGTAGTTCACTATCAGTACAAGGTAATGCTACAGGAGTTCAATCATTAGCGTCAGGTGTAAGAAATACAGCATTAACATTTGATGGTTCAACAGGATATTTAAGACAACAAACAATAGCTACTAATGTAGGAACATTATCATATGCAACAGGTAATGATACAACAACAGCTCAATTTGAAGATGATGGTATGGACTTCTCAACATATCAAACAACATCAGGTAATGCATCATACATGATAGTTATAACTAATTCAGACAATACAACAACATGGGGATATTTAGGAACAGCATCAGGAAGTGGTAATAAAGATATTCAAATATACACTACAAAAGCTAGAGCAACAAGAGGGTGGGGTGCCAACGGAAGTATTCTTCCAATTGGAGGAGCTAAGGTTCCAGTAGGGTACGAGATAAGAAAAACTGATTTTCAGATCACTGGAGCAATGTCCTTTGGTGCGTGGATTAAAACTTCTGATACTTACAGTATCCCTTTCAGTAAGGAGCAGATAACTTCAAATGGTAATGGCATTTCTGGCAGTAGAGGATTTGAATTAAGAATCCAGAATAATTCAAATGGAGGATTAGGTATTACCAACTTTGCCACCTCTGGTGATTTAACCTCATATATTGATGGCAATTGGCATTATTACATTGGTGTTTTCAATCCTTCAACGGAGTTGGCCCTCTATATAGATGGAAGTAAAGCTTTGTCTAATACAAATGCAGTACCATCAAGTTTAGTGGATACTTCAGATCCAGTTACAATTGGTGGTCCAAGCAATCTCATTGCCGCAGCATCATCGTTTTTTAATGGTTCTATCGACGAACCATTCATTACCGCAGATGTCTTATCTGCATCCCAAATTCTCGACATGTACAACAAAGGACTAGGAGCTCTTAATCATGCAACTAAATCGGATCAAAAATTACAAGGTACAACAAGTAACGTACAAAGTGTTTGGGGATCATCAGATGGAACAACAATATATGCAGGAACAGATACTGCTTTAAGTATAATTAAGAATGGAAAAGTTGGTAACTATACAGATTCAGATAGTGTAGTTAAATCTCTAACAACAGCAACAACTCCAGCTCTTCTTTCTAACAATACTGTTGCTATGGATATAGTTAACAGTTCACAAACAACTCCAACCATGATCGTTGGCTCTTCAGCATCTGGAGTAACAGCTTTAAATGCAGCTCTTGGAACTGTCTCTCAAGATTCAACAACTCCTCGTTTTGGAACTAAATCTTTATTACTAGATAACACATCTAGTTCATTAGATCAGATATATAGTATGACAGATACTCTAACAGCAGCATCATATACAATGTCATTCTACGCATATAAAGATGGAACACAATTAACTTCTTCAGATGTATTACCTATTGGTTCAACTAATCCAATTGCAGGATTACCAAGTTCTACTGTTACCTATGAAGATGTTGGTGGGGGATGGACAAGAGTAAAAGGAGTATTTACTGCAGATACAGTATCTAACCAAGTATTTGGAATACAAGTTAGATCTGGAAAGAAAATCTATGTAGATGGAGTACAACTAGAAAATAAGTCATATGCAACAACATATGCAGATGGATCCTTAGGATCTAATTATGCTTGGACAGGTACTGCAAATAATTCTACATCAAATAGAACGGTAGTTAATCTAAAGTATTCACCTACAGGAAATATTTCTTCTTCACAAGGTTCTATTTCTTTGTGGGTTAAATTTAAGAATCTTGGGAATAGTTGGCAATATATACTTAATAACGATGCAAATCCGGGTGCTAACTGGGGATTATTCTGGTATGGAACTAATTTAGATTTTAGAATTGCAGACTCAGGGAATACAACAAATGCAAATGTATATAGACCATTATTAACATCTGAAGTAGGCAATTGGCATCATGTTGTTGCAACTTGGGATAATACCCAGAACTCCATTAACATGATAAAAGACGGTAATTTAGCAGTGTCGCCTACAACTACTTCTTTCACATATGGAGGTTTTTCAAGTACATTATCTATTGGTAATGCGAATAACTTATATTTAGGAAATGTAGAAATTTCAGATTTAAGAATCTTTAATGCAGCTTTAAATTCAAACCAAATAACAGATTTATACAATTCAGGTCTTATCTCCCATTCAGACGATGTGTCTAATCAGGTGAAGTATTTAACAACAGGTACATGGGAATCTCCTGTAATGAGCTTAGCATCTAATGCACACTGGGGATCATCTCCTAACTTCCTTCCAACAGAAACATTAAATGGAAATACAATTAATTACGATGTTAGAACATCCATAGATGGAGTAACTTGGAGTAATTACCAAGCAAACACAGGAACAGATCCTAACTATAGTATTACACCTAATGCTCTTAAGTATGTTCAAGTAAGAGCTACGTTAAATAGTCCAAGTCAGTTAACTACACCTATTCTTTCTGGAATGAATATTAATTATGTAAAAGATTTAGTAGCACCATCTGCTAATGCAGCAAATACTATTATGCTTCGAAGTGCAGGAGGAATTAATGTCCCATCTATGACATGGACAAATAATTCATCTCCATACTTTAGCTGGGATCAGGGTGCAGATGCTAATTCAGGATTAAGAGGATATTGTTTATCTCTTTCACAACAAGCAGGAGTAGATCCAATAAATTCAAAAGGAAATCTTTTAGGAACATCTCCTGTTACAACTGTAGATTCTACTTGCCAATTTGTTGTAGGAACTAATTCAATAGATTTTTCAAATGTTGCTTTAAGAGGTAGTACATGGCTTACAACATCTGACCAACCATATTACTTAAGAATACGAGCCATAGATAATGTAGGTAATGTATACAATTCTGGTTTGTATGAAGAATTTGCATTCAAATTCGATGACACACCACCAACAAATGTAACAAGTATCTCTGCACCTAATAATTCATTCTCAAATGTTAACGATATTTACTTCAACTGGCCAATATCTGGAACCTCTCAAGCATCGGATGCTAACTCTCAGCTATTAGGTTATCAATACTCTATTAATAGTGAGAATAACTGGCTTGGAACAGATCATAGCAATTCATTAGGTATGGATTACATACCACTTAATACGACTCTTCCATACTATCTAACAGATTCTCGTGATAAGCAATATATTCAAACGGGTAATAACACAATATATTTTAAAGCTTTAGATATTGCAGGTAATAAATCACAACTAAGTAGAACAGCCCTCATAGCATATGGAGGAGATGCACCTAAGTTTGCAGATGGATCAATTGTTACAATCACGCCAAATACGTCAACAATTAATTCATTCTCTCTCTCATGGCCATCTGCAACCTTAAGTCCAGGAAGGACAGTAAAGAGTTACTACTATATGGTAAACGTAACCCCACCAGGAAATTTGAGTACTTTAAGAAGTAATTCATTGGTTTACATTCCATCTTTAACAACATCAGTTCCTGAATCTAAGATAAATGGTCTTGTTAAAGGATCTAATACAATATATGTAGTTGTAGTAGATGATTTAGATAACTATTCTCAAAGTAATGTTATATCTGGAACACTAACTCTTAATTCAACACTTCCAGATC
>JBAXRR010000012.1:0-28683 GCA_037131125.1 bacterium | reverse complement strand
CTTGTTTCATATACTTCATATTATACATAAAGTTGATGAAACAAGTCAAGTGCAAAATTCTAGTCAAGAGGACTCGTATAATCCTTGATTATTAGGGCTATTGATACCTGTTCGCAATAAATAGTGAAAAAATGTGTACAAGATTTATTTTTTCCTTAATGTGCATTTTTACTGCATATATTCTCTTACTAGAGATACAACTTTACCTTGAATAGTTACTTTCTTAGTATAGATTGGTGGATATTTTTCATTCATTGGTTGAAGTCTAATCTGATCCTTCTCTTTGAAGTACATCTTAAGTGTTGCTGTGTTATCTACGAATAGTGCAACTACCATATCTCCATTTCTTGCAGTATTAGTTCTTTCGCAGATGACAATATCATCACTTAATAGATAGCTATCTATCATACTGTCTCCTGATACCTTTAGAGCAAATACTTCCTTATTCTTCGTAAGATTAGATGGAAGAGTTAATCTGTTATCTTCATCTACAATTGCTTCTATAGGTTTACCTGCCGCAATTTTACCTAAAAGTGGTACTTGCATAAAGTTATCATTCTTAATTATCTCTGCTTGATTAAGTTCAATGGCTTTAGTAATGAAATTAACACGAATGATATCTTTCTTTTCAAGAGCTCTTATGATTTTATTAAGTTCTAATGTGCTTCTAAGTTTAAGGGCATCTTTAACTTGGAGAAGTGTTGGATAGGAATCATATTTCTTAATGAAGGTTTCAAGAAGTTTTACTATCTTATTCTCTGAAACAGCTTTGTTTTCTTTCATAGTATTTTATTAAAGAATATATGAAAGATCCTAACCGAAATTGGTACGAAAATCAAGTGTGCTATTCTCCCCTAATTTTCTTTGCTAAAGCATCAAGTTCATAGTCATCTGCACGCTTTCCATTATGGGAAGAGATGTATCCTTCGTAAGTATCAAAATATTTATCTACATTTGAATTAACTGGTTTCCAATCTTTGAAACTTCCTGTTCCATGCATTGGAAATAGTTTTGTATGTAAGTGATTAACTCCGTAGCCTTCAAATATGAGTCCAGTTCTTCCTACATCTTCTAGTTTAGCATCTAATAGTTTAGCAACTTTTCTTGAGGCTTTAATGAGCTCAAGTGTTACTTCTTCTGGTACATCTGCAAAGTAACTATCGAAGTGGGATTTGGGAATAACTACTGTAAATCCTTTTGTATTTGGAAATATTGTAAGAAATGCTAAATGTTTTTCGTCTTCCCATACCTTAAATGAAGGAACTTCACCTTTTGCAATCTTACAAAATAAACAATCTTCCATAGAAGTAATATTAAAATTTAATGTATGTATATTTGAATATTATAATTAATACCAATTGTTAGTCAGGCTCTTAGGTTCCATCTTTAGTACAGCGTAAAGCTTTTGTGTTGAAGTTGCTACGCTTAATTGTCCTTCTGTATAGCCTTCAATAATATATTTCTTTCCGATTTCCTTACTAGTTAGAGTTATGTTGCTAGGAATTTTGTCTTTGTTAATAATTGTTGTATTACTAAAGCCATTTTCGTTAGCTTCATTTGTAAAATAGTAATAAGAATCATAATCACCTTGATAATATTTCCCTTCCTCACTATCTGAGAAATTTCCTTGAAATGTAAGCTCATATTTAACAGATAACTTTTCATAGTTTACTAAATCGTCTACAAATGAGGTGTCTTCAGTCCTTGGTACTTTAAAGTTCCAGCTATAACCATCATATGCGTTTGAATAGCTTGGTCCCTCTGAATATTCTTGCTTATACCCTACAAAATAGTAATTGTAGTTATGATCCGACTTTTCAAGCACCAAGTCGTATTCATCAGTTAAAATTCTATGGTTAGGATAATCTTTGACTAAATATTCTTTTCGTTCAGCATCACTTAAGTTCCACCAAGAAGTTATTGTAAGCTCGGAGTTATTAACACTTAATAACACTTTCTTTCCTGAATCTAATCTCTCCTTTATAGCTATACTTATATTTGAAGGATACTTAAGGTTTATTACATCATAACTATTCAAGTAAAATTCAGAAGGGATCTCAATTTTAATAGACTTTCCCTTATCTGTTGTTACTTCTGTATTGTATTCTGAAGGTTTAGGTTTATTTGTAGTTACCTTAGGTGAGAAATATATTAGGACTATAACTAAAGAGATTACTAGAGTAACTGAAATAACTGAAGTAAGAAGTGCATATATAAAGACATTATTAGTTTTTCTCACCTTTATTTCTTACTAATAGATTTAAGTGAATAGAACTTGTATGAAGATGGCATACCTTCTGAAATAGTTGCCAGTTGTCCTTCTAATATATATTCTTTTCCAACACTATTGGTTCCAAGTACTATCGAACTATTTACTAGATCTTTTGGTAGTATGTATAAGTTAGAGAGATCTTCGGGATTAATTGCATCTGGTCCTTCTGTTGGAAATTGTCCCTCAGCTCCATCTACAAGTTGTAGGAAGTAATAATAATTCGTTGGATCAGAAAAGTCATATGAGGATGCGTATCTATATTTATCAAGGTTACCCTTAAATGTTACCGTTAATTTTTCTCTGGTTGAAGCATTAATTAGAATATTATTAAGAATATCAATATTGCTCTGTTTTTCTCCTTTCTTAATTTTCACTTCAGCATTCCAAGAATCTAAATAGTAGTTCAAATAACATGGATGGTTAGTATACTGCTCATTCACATAGTCAATAGTAATATGTTTTGTTGCCCAGTAATATGTATCATATGATTCATCTGAACTTAGGGGTACTAAATAGTTAGTGTCATTAACACTAATTGCATTTGGTTTTATCTCTACTCTTTCACATTTATATTCTTTAAAGTCACTAACAGTAATTTGAGAATTTCCAGCTGAAAGTATTAATTGTTTTGAAGCATCTGTTAATTTCTCATCGTTATACTTTGTACTCACTCCTAGATTATCTGGATAGGTAAATTCAATGATTTTCCAATTTCTTATGTCATTGTATTTTGGCAGACTTAAATTAACCTTTACATTTGCTGGGACACTAGCAACAGAACTCACACTGCTTTCTGTTGAGATTGGTTTACTAACAATTGGATCTATAGTTTCATTTGGTTTTAGGTACACTACTACAAATAGGGCAATAATAGATATGAATGAAGATATTGTTGTTAGAACAGCATATACTGATACAGCATTATTCTTTTTTACAGGTTTTGCTTCTGTTTCCATATTATTGTTTTACAGCTGGTACGTAACCTGAATCTTTTACAACTGTTTGACCTTCTTTAGTTAACATCCAATTTGCTAAATTACTTGCAGGACTATTTGCAGCTATTCCTTTCTTTGTTACTACATATACAGGTGAAACTAATGGGTATGTCTGATCAGCAAGTGTTGAATAAGAAGGAGCAACTCCATCTATTGCTAAGAGTTTAAGAGATGAATTCTTTACCATGAATTGTTCGTAGAAATATACAGAGTATCCAATGCTATTTACATCTCCTTCTACTCTATTTATTAATCCCATCATTCCTTGTATTACCATTTCAGGTGCCCCCATTGCTTTAACTCCTTTAAGAACTAAGCTTTTCATAAGTTCCTGACTACCTGAATTATCTTCTCTTTGGTAAGCATTTAATTTTGCATTGGATCCACCTAATTCTTTCCAGTTAGTTACCTGACCTGTATATACATCTAGTATTTGCTTTAGAGTTAATCCTGTAACTGGATTCTTTACGTTATCTATGAATACAAATGCATCCATAGCAATTGGTTGAATATTAAATTCAACATTCTTTTCTTTCATTAAAGCTTTTTCTTCATCTGAAGGTAAAGTTGCTACAAATATTACATCTGTATCTCCGTTTATGAGTTTAACGTATGCGTTATGAGTAGTACTGTTAACAGATTTTGTTCCAAGTACTTTGTTATTTGCATCTGTTGTTTTAATATCCACATATCTTTCTTTGTTTGCACCAACTTCATCTAATGTATATTCTTGCCATGAGCATGGGTAATTTAATAATTTACATAGCATAAAACTTCGAAGTGGAACATTAGATGTAGATCCATCTATTCTTGGTAAGTTATCTAGAGTAAATTTAAAATTAACATCTGGTGAATACGTAGTTGGCATAGCAATTTTATTTGCACTACTTGCTACTGAACTTAATATTGAAGTACTTGAACTTACAGTTGTCGAAGTTATTGTTGTATTCTTGGGTGCGAGTAAAAGAAGAAAAACGAGACCAGATATTGCAATAATTGAAATTAGGAGATTGAAGATAATAATTCCAACTAAAAACTTCGAGGGCTTACTTTCCATAGAGATGAATTAAATATTAAGATAATAAATACTACAATTTATATAAACACATAACAAATATTTTCTTTAAAGTAACATTGTTAAATATGTATAAAAACTCTAGAATGTATCCATAATTGAACAGATAATTTGATGCTAGAAGGAATTGGAAAATATAAAAGAATAATATTAGTGCTTTTAACGGTAATATCTCTTGGTACTACTACTACTTATCTTCTAAACTCTTTTGATCCTAATACTGTTGCCCCATATATTAACCAACAGTCTACTAATTCGATTCCAGATAACAATAAGTTGAGTTTAGCAGGCCAACATCTAGGGTCTATTCCTGAAGAAGTCCTTCTACAATTAAATCTTGAATCCTTAGATGTGTCTAATAACGGACTTACAAGTCTTCCAGATAATATTAAACTACTAATTAATCTCAAAGTTCTTAATTTAAGTAACAACAACTTATCTAATATTCCTTCTGTATTAGGAGACTTAACTTCAATTCAAGAATTAGATTTATCCAATAACAAACTTAGAACTTTACCAAGTGAGATTAGTAATCTTACTAATCTTAAAACATTAGATCTTTCTGGAAATAACTTCTCACAAACGGAGTTAGTGTATATATCTAACGAACTTCCATCTAGTGTAAGCATAATAAGATAAGCTATAGCTTTGCAAACTTGAGTCTTAGTGAATTTGTTACAACAGATACACTACTTAGTGCCATTGCAAGTCCTGCAAATACAGGGTTTAGTAATATTCCAAAGAATGGAAATAGAAGACCAGAAGCGAGTGGAATACCTATTACGTTATATATAAATGCCCAGAATAGATTTTGTTTAATTGTATTCATTGTCTTTTTGGAAAGACTTATTGCTTCAGGTAATTTAGATATATCTCCAGCAAGTAAGGTTATATCTGCAGATTCAATTGCAACATCTGTTCCAGTTCCCATTGCAATACCTACATCAGACTTTGCTAAAGCTGGTGCATCGTTTATTCCATCTCCTGCCATAGCAACAACAAAACCTTCCTTTTGTAGTTCTTTTATCTTATCTGCTTTTTCACTTGGTAATACTTCTGCAAATATATTATCTATTCCAACTTGTTTTGCAATATATTCAGCAGTATTTCTATTATCTCCTGTAAGCATAACTACCTTTATTCCTAAAGCATGAAGTCTTTCTACAGCATGTTTACTAGAGTCTTTTACAGTGTCAGATATTGCAACTATTGCTAAAACTTGAGATCTTGTAGAAAATATTACTGGAGTTTTTCCTTCTTTTGAAAGTTCATCTATACTAGATTTGTCGTATTCTAGCTTAAGGTCAGACATTAATTTAACATTTCCTGCAAAGTATTCTGTTCCATTAATCTTAGCTTTTAATCCTTTTCCCTCTATTACTTCAAAGTCTTCTGCATTCTTAAGTTCAATATTCATACCTTTTGCTTTTTGTAATATTGCAATTGCAAGAGGATGTTCTGAATTCTTTTCAAGAGATGCCAATAGCATTAATATTTCTTCACTTTTTAATGAACTTTCTTTACCTTGAGGTAGTATGTCTGTAACTTCAGGTTTACCTTTTGTAATAGTTCCTGTTTTATCTACTACAATTGTATTTACTTTGTGAAGTTTTTCTAAACTTTCAGCATTTTTAATAAGGATTCCATTTTGTGCGCCCTTTCCAACTCCAACAATTATTGCGGTAGGTGTTGCAAGTCCTAATGCACATGGACATGCAATTACTAGAACTCCAACAAAACAAAGTAATCCATAAGTTAATGCTTGGTTAAATGGCATAAACTGACTTCCAAGAATAAGCCAAGTAAGTAAGGTTACAACTGAGATTACAAGGACTATCGGTACGAATACTCCAGATATCTTATCTGCAAGTTTTTGTATTGGTGCCCTCGAACCTTGTGCATCTTCAACCATTTTAATAATACTTGAAAGAAGAGTGTCTGATCCTACTTTAGTTGCTTTGAACTTAAAAGTTCCTTGCTTGTTTATAGTTCCTCCAATTACTTTATCTCCACTTTTTTTATCTACTGGAATTGACTCTCCAGTTACCATAGATTCATCTATAGATGATTTACCTTCTGTAATAACTCCATCTACTGGGATCTTACTTCCAGGTTTTACAATTACAATGTCGTTTAATAGAACATTATCTATCTCTACTTCTACTTCTTTTCCTTCTCTTTCTACAATTGCAGTTTTGGCTTGAAGTTGAATAAGTTTTTCAATTGCTTCTCCTGTCTTTATCTTAGATCTTGCTTCTAGATATTTTCCTAGTGAAATAAATCCAATTACTATAATACTGACATCGAAATAATTGGTTTCAGGAAGACCAATGGATTTTGTTACTGAAGGGAATAGTACAATAAAGGCACTGTATATATATGCTGTAAGAGTTCCGATACCAATTAAGGTATCCATGTTTGCAACTCTATACTTAATGAATGTAACAACTCCTTTAAGAAATGGTTTCCCAATCCAGAAAATTACTATAGTTGAAAGAATAAGTAGTACTGTTGAATATATATCCATAGGGATCATGAAGGAAGGGATTACGCTAGGATATGTTTTCGCTCCAATTTCCCACATCATGAGTGCAAAAAGTATTAGTGCTAATGGTAATACAAACATTACTTTATTTTTTTGATCTCTTAATTCTTTTAACTTGTCTTCTTTAGTTTGATCAAGACCTAAATGTTTTGCATGTTCACTTTGTGACATGTTCCCGTGACTAGCTGGCATTACTACTTCAGTGTTATCCACTAATTCATATCCATATGGTTTTATCTTTTCACTTAGGTCTTTAATAGATGTCTTGTTGCTGTCAAAAGAGATGGAGGCTTTCTCTGTTCCATAATTTGTCTGAACAGATTCTACTCCGTCAACTCTTGAAATTGCTTTCTCAATAGTTAATGCACAACTAGCACAGTGCATACCTTTAACTGGTACGGTTACTTTCTCCATATGAAGTTATTCTAATATTTGTAAATTGGAATATTTGTACTCTTTAAGTTCATTAAACACTTTCGTAAGAATTGTATTTACTTGTTCTATTGGATCTGGGGAGATAAACGAAGCTTTGTTACTATCTTGTTTGACTTGAATGTCTGTAAAACCTTCATCTTCAAATGACATCTTTATGAGATTTACACATCCATTACAATGTATTCCAGATATATTTATTTGATACTTCATAGTGAATTAATTCTTTTTATTAATCTTCATCTTAGTGTTGAAGAAGAGTTTCATATATGTGCTTTTTTCTTAATCTCTCTATATTTACCTGAAACTAGTAATTTAATAACTTCACATACAACAAAAAATCCTACTACAAATACAGATATATATATGAACTGATCCATATTAATACTTAGAATATCTCCTATTGGGAATCCAAATATAGCTATTGCTAGCGTTATTATTATACAAGATGTCACTGTAATTACTAAAAACTTAGAAGGTCTATCTCTATTGATAAACAGCCTATTAGTTCTTAGTGAATAAATTATTAGAATTTCACTTAATGTGGTGAAAATAAACCACATAGATTGGATGGTTATTGTACTTGTCTCCTTTAGAAATGCGAAGAAGATGAAATCACTAAGTGAAGATATAACTGCAAGGATTAAAGAATACTTAATGGTGTTACGAAGATCATGATGTTTTGGCTTTCTTGTATCTATTGAACTTACATGATCAAAAGCAAAAGATAAGGATGCAATATCTACTAATAGATTATTTACAAGAATATGTATTGGTAAAAGTGGGAAAAATGGAAGTAAAAGTGAAAGTATTCCTATTGAGAAGAAGTTTCCGAAGTTTCCTACAAGCGTATACCTAATATATTTATCTATGTTTTCAAATGTTTTTCTTCCTTCAATTACTCCATCTACAATAACGCTAATACTCTTTTCAAGAATAATCATGTCTGCTATGGACTTTGCAATGTCTGAAGCATTGTTAACAACAATTCCCACATTTGCTAGTTTAAGAGCAGGAGTATCATTTATTCCATCCCCTAAGTACCCAACAAAATGATTCTTCTCAAGTGCTTCGATTATTTTATATTTCTGTGTTGGATTAGCTCTCGCAAATATTGTGTAGTTCTCTACCTCTCCAACAAGTGTTTCAGAATTGTCAAAATGTAAAAGTGATGCATCTATTACTTTAGATTCATCTTTAATTAGACCTATCTTCTTTCCTACATAACCAGATGTAATTGCAGAATCTCCTGTTATGATTTTAACCTTAAGATTATGACTAATGATTTTCTTTACCACTTCTTCAATTCCTTCTTTTATTTCATCTTCAAGAAGGAATGTTCCAAGGTAATTACAAGATTCAGTTTTTTTATCCTTAAGTGCAACACTAATAGCTCTCAGTCCTTCTGCTTGATATCCATTTATTTCTTTAGTGTGTATCTCACTTTGCACATACTTGGACATTTCAAATATTGCTTCAGGTGCACCCTTAATTACTATAAAATCTTTGTATTCTCTTGAAGATACTTTCGTCTCAGGATCAAAAGCAAAGTCTTTGTATTCATCTAGCTTAACTTCTTCATTATTTGAATTCGTATCATTAGGAATATTTTTTGTTTTAATAAACTCACTAATACTTACATCAAAAGGATCTTTTGTGTTAACTACACTTAGATATGAATACTTAAGAAGTTTCTCTTCGTCATCTGTAATATATTTTTCTACCTTCATCTGGTTTTTAGTAAGTGTTCCTGTCTTATCTGTACAAATTATGTCTATATTTCCAAGGTCTTCAATTGAGGTTGGTCTTTTAACCACTACGGATTTCTTACTCATCTTATTTGCAGCATTAGTAAGAGTAAGTGAAGTAATTAGAGGTAAGGATTCCGGAACAATGGTAATAGATATTGCTACAACGAATAGAAGTATTGAGGCTATATCACTATTTGGTTTTGTAGCTATATGTACAAAAAATAGAATAGTTGCAAATACAGCTAAGAGAATTATTGTGAAATTAGTTATCCTTGAAAGGTTTTGTTCATATTCACTTGGCTTTTTAGTGTTTAAAGATAGATCTGCAATCTGTCCAAATTTGCTATCTTTTCCAGTCGCATAAACTCTTGCTGTTAATGTTCCCTTCTTTATTACTGTACCAGAATATATATTTTTCTTTTCAGCTACTAAATTAGATTCTCCAGATATGGAAGCTTCGTCAACCAAAAGTTCATTTTCTTCTAGTATTTCTGCATCTGCAGGAACAATATCTCCAAGTTTAAGAAATATTACATCCCCTTTTACTAGTTTAGATTTTGGAATTGAAACTTCTTTTCCATCTCTTAACACTAAAACATCACTGCAGATTAGAGATTTTAATTTATCTACAATAGTTCTTGATTTATATTCTTGTATGAATCCCAATAGTCCATTAATGAGGATAATTATGGATATAACTATTGCATCATTGATGCTATCTGTAATAACTGAAATTACAGCTGCTAATACTAAAAGACCAATAAGTGGTTTAAAGAACTGATTAATAAACATTCTAAGTGGAGATATCTCGTTTGTTTTAACAATGTTTTCTCCATATTTCTTTAGGAGTTCATTCGCTTCTACTGTTGTTAATCCTTTTACATTACTTTCCATATGTATTCATAATATCTTATCTTGGTTATCAAGTCATTTAATTTGAGTAACCCTTAATGATATACTTTTTCATATATATTAATAATTTTCTATGTATTGGTCAAAACCTAAAGATAAACACATAATATATGAGGCATTATCAGCTATTTCCGATAATAGATTTAATCCATCTAGTGAATCACTTGCTGTTTGTTTTTCAAGTTCAAAAGATAAGTTCTACACAATCGAGTATGACAAAAACACTAATTCTATAATGTCTAATGATAATATGGCGTTCTATGTTGGTGAAGTAAGCTACCCTATGGTTGCTTTGTTACTTTCAAATGGAACAATTGAATATGACAAAGAAATATTGAAACCACTTTCTGGAATTAAATGGAAAGAGATTAATCAGAAAAATAGGAATGACTACATGAAATCTGTAGCAGAAGTTTTAGCAAATCTTAAATCCAAAGGACATGATATACTGATTGTCGAAAAAGAGGTGGATAGAATATATTCTGAAGTGTTGAAATTGAATCTTAAAATGTTGGGGCAGAAGGTTTTCCCTCCAAAAGTATTTTAATGTTTCGATTCTTAATTCATTCTCACTTCATGAAGTTATCTTAAAATGGATCGTTTATGTTAAGAATATTAAAGTTCCTAAAACCATACCTTCCCCTACTATTAATATTAATAGTATTCACCTCACTTCAAGTTTGGGTAAATCTTCAACTTCCAGATTATTTGGCTAGAATTATTAACGATGGTGTTGTTAAAGAAGATCAGAATCAGATTATGACACTTGGTCTTTCAATGCTTGGTATTGCTCTTGTAGGTGGAATTTGTACAGTAATTGCAGGATTCCTATCATCAAGAATTGGTATGGGATTTACAAAGGACTTGAGATCAGCACTTTTTACAAAAATTGAAAGCTTTTCACTTAGTGAGTTTAATAAATACTCTACTTCATCACTAATAACTAGATCTACTAACGATGTTCAACAACTTCAAACTGTTGTCATCATGATATTAAGAATGGTTTTAGCAGCTCCAATCACTGCAGTAATTGCCATAGGGAAAGCTTACAACACTGCTCCTTCTATGACGTGGATACTTGTTGTTGCAGTTATTGCCCTATTAAGTGTAATTGGCGCAATATTCTACCTAGCTGTACCTAAATTTGTACTTCTTCAAAAGCTTATAGACCGATTAAATCTAGTTGTTCGAGAAAGTTTAAATGGTATTAGAGTTATTAGGGCGTTTAATAACCAGAAAATTGAAGAAAAAAAGTTAGAAGTTGTTAATTCGGATATAACAAGAACAACACTTTTTGTTAACAGAGTTATTTCTCTTCTTCAACCTTCTATGTTCTTAATAATGAACTTAGCTGCAATTGGAATAATATGGTTTGGAGCACATTTAATACAAACAAATGATCTTGGAATTGGAAATATGTTGGCTTTCATGCAGTATTCCCTTCAAGTAATAATCGCCTTCTTAATGATATCCATAGTCTTTATTATGGTTCCTCGTGCTAAGGTTTCTGTAACTAGAATTGCTGAAGTACTTAGTACAAAACTTATTGTTACAGATCCTGAAAAAGAAACTAAAATTGAAGAATCTAATAAAGGTAAAGTTGAATTCAGAAATGTTAACTTTGGCTATTCTCATGCAGATGAAAAAGTTTTGGAAAATATTTCATTTACTGCAGAAGCTGGAAAGATTACTGCCTTTATTGGCTCAACTGGTAGTGGAAAATCTACCCTTATTAGTTTAATTCCTCGATTCTATGATGTAACTGAAGGAGAAATACTTGTAGATGACGTAGATATTAGAAAACTTAAACAAGAAGAACTACATAACTTAATAGGTTATGTTCCTCAAAAAGCAGTCCTATTTTCTGGAACAATTAAGGATAACATTAAGTATGGATCTGAAGGTGCTACAGATGAACAAGTAATTGAAGCTACAAATATTGCTCAAGCTACAGATTTTATTAATTCACTTGAAAAGAAGTTTGATACCCTTGTTTCTCAAGATGGAACGAACTTCTCAGGTGGTCAAAAGCAAAGACTTGCAATATCTAGAGCTATTGTTAAGAATCCTCAGATTTTTATATTCGACGATAGTTTCTCAGCATTAGATTTTAAAACAGATGCTGCATTAAGACATGCTCTATTTGAGAAAGCAAAAGGAAAAACATTGTTAATAGTCGCTCAGAGAATTAATACAATAATAGATGCTGATCAGATCGTAGTATTAGATGAAGGAAAGGTAGTTGGAATTGGAAAACATAAAGATTTAATGAAATCTTGTGGAGTATATAAGGAAATTGTGGATTCGCAATTGTCAGAAAAAGAAATTAGTAATTCACTTAAATAGTATGGAAGGAAACCAAAAGATAAAAACACAACAAAACAAAGCACCAATGGGTGGAATGGGATTTGGTAGACCAGGCGGAGGTCCAGGAGGTCCTATGATGATGGGAGCTGGCGCTAAAGCCAAGAACTTTAAGGGTAGTATTCTAAAGCTAGCTAAGTATCTTAAGCCATCTGTGCTTGGCCTTATATTTGTATTCATTTTTGCAATTGTTAGCACAGTTTTCACTATTGTCAGTCCTAAGATAATGGGTGGAATAACAAACCAGATAGTGGATGGATATATTAATATGCAAGCATATGACCAAATTGTTGCTAAGATTCCTAATAAGGCAATTCTTAAGCCTGGGGTTACTGGTGCTGATGTAATAAAATTCATGCCACAAATTACTCTATCTCAAATCCCAAGTGATCAGCTAGATAGAATTAAAGCTTTGGACTTATCTGTAAGACCAACAATAAATTTTGATGCAATACTTCAAACTGTTGCAATGCTTATTGGTCTATATATCCTAAGTGCAATGTTTAGTTATCTTCAGGGGTTTCTAATGTCTAAGATATCTCTAAGTTTAACTTACAAACTTAGAAACGAGATATCTGAAAAATTTAGTAAACTTCCTCTTAAGTATTTTGACACTAGAACTCATGGAGATATTTTGAGTGTCATGACAAATGATATAGATACAATAAGTCAATCTCTTACACAAAGTCTTACACAGATTATTACCTCAATTACGACAATTATTGGTATTGCAATAATGATGTTAACTATTAGTTGGCAGTTAACTATTGTAGCTATCTTAGTATTACCAATAAGCTTAGGATTTATTACAGTAATTGTTAAAAAATCTCAAGGTCTGTTTACAAAACAACAAACTTCAATTGGAGAAATAAATGGACATATCGAAGAGATGTATGCAGGACATTCCGTTGTTAAAGTATTTAATGGAGAGAAGAAATCTGTTGAGAAATTTAATAAAATCAATAGTGATCTTTACGACAGTGGTTGGAAATCTCAATTTCTTTCAGGTCTTCTTATGCCAATTATGACATTTATAGGTAACTTAGGTTTTGTTGGAGTTGCTATTATTGGAGGTTCACTTGCAATTTCTGGTGTATTAAAAATAGGAGATATACAAGCATTTATTCAGTATCTTCAACAATTTACTCAACCAATAACTCAAGCTGCAAATATTACAACTGTTTTGCAATCTATTGCAGCAGCGGCTGAAAGAGTATTTGAATTCCTAGAAGAAAAAGAAGAAGTTATTGAAGCATCTAGTCCAACTGTTCTTTCTAAGACTGAAGGTCATGTAACATTTGATCACGTAAAATTTGGATATAACCCAGATAAACTCATTATTAATGACTTTACTATGGAAGCCAAAGCTGGAAGTAGGATTGCTATTGTAGGTCCAACAGGCGCTGGAAAGACCACCATAGTTAATCTTCTAATGAGGTTCTATGACGTGAATGAGGGATCTATTAAGATAGATGGAGTAGATATAAGGGATATGAAGAGAGCCGATCTAAGAAAGCTTTTTGGTATGGTATTACAAGATACATGGTTATTTAACGGAACTATTAAAGCAAATATTGCATATGGGGAGAAGAATGCAACTCAAGAAGAGATAGCTATTGCTGCAAAAGCTGCACAGGTAGATCACTTTGTTAGAGCTCTTCCAGATAGTTACGACATGATACTAAACGAAAGTGGAGATAATATTTCACAAGGAGAAAAACAACTTCTAACAATAGCTAGAGCAATGCTTGCTAATCCTCCAATTCTTATTTTAGACGAGGCTACAAGTTCTGTAGATACTAGAACTGAAGTACTTATACAAAAAGCTATGGAGAACTTAATGAAAGGAAGAACAAGTTTTGTTATTGCTCATAGACTTTCTACAATTAAGAATGCAGACCTTATTCTTGTTATGAATAAGGGAGATATTGTTGAAAAAGGAAATCATGAAGAATTAATAAAACAAAATGGTTTCTATGCTAATCTATACAATAGTCAATTTGCAGAGAATTAATAACAAGTGTGATTTAACACATACTTATTTAAAGCAAATTCAATTAAATGGACAAGATAATATTTTATGGAGCTTCTTGGTGTCCAGATTGTTTTAGATCTAAGAAGGTTCTAGATGACAATAAAGTTGAATATGAATATATAGATATAGATCTTGTAGACGGAGCCGCAGATAAGGTTGCAGAGATTAATAAGGGGATGAAAAGTATTCCTACAATAGTATTTCCAGATAGCACAATATTAGTAGAACCTGGAGATAAAGAATTGTATGAAAAGTTAACCCAAATTACTCACGCTTAGATATATCTTTGATTTCAGGTTTCGTAATCCTTATGTAGTCCTCAGTTTTAAGATGAATAGATTTTGTTAGCAATCCTGCATTGAACCAAAAGAATTCATTTTCTAGTAATAATGGGTCCACTACCAGTTTAAGATTTTCATTAAATGAAAAAGGAGGGACAGAGCCAAGTTCACAGTCTGTTAATTCAAGAACTTTTGCTGGATCTGAAAGACGAATATCACTAAACTGTCCAACCTTTTCAAAATCTGCTCTTTGATCAGCTCTCAATGCTAGTAAAAAATATTTCTTCCCTTGGCTAGTTTTAGCTCTAACTACTAATGCCTTATTTGCCTCTTCCAATTTATGTCCTCTAATTTTGCAAATTTCTTCACATCTTCCCTCTGGAATATGTTCAAGAACTTCATAGTTTGCATGCTCTTTTTCTAATAGCTCTACGATTTTATTGAATATTACTTGTGACATATATAAATAGATTAATAAATAAAAAACCTCCCAGTTGGGAGGTTAGATTATCTGGATAATCAATAACCTCCTACATAATAGTAGTTGTAATATTTAAGGGTATTGTAGTAAGTGACTTTCTCATAGAAGTAATACTAGCATATCTTAAATAGTAGGTGTCAAATTTCATTTATAATTGTAATTATATTCTCAATAACTGTTTTGTTATCTTCTCCGTATAGAAAACTTGCGGTAAACTTTTTACCTTCTAGTAACATTGGTACCCAGTAAGTATTGTCATCCCACATTTGGGTTTTGGGAAGATTATGTATATTGAACTCCATGGGCTTTATGGATTCAGTTTCCAAAGGTGTTCCTTTCCAACTTGTAACAATGTATGCAATTACCTCCTGATTCCATTTAGGCTTTGTCATAAAGTAAAAACATATTCTTCCCATCTTTTCAAATTCAAGTATATCTACTCCAATTTCTTCTTTAACTTCTCTTCTTAATCCCTCTTCGTCAGTTTCGTTTTGAAATTCTGGTTTATCTCCTACTTTACCCCCAATTCCAGATATTAAATTAGCACCAAGTCCAAGAGAAACACGTTTTCTGAGTCCTAAGATAACTTTGTTATCTTTTACAAGGAAACATACTACTGCCCTGACAAGTGGATCTCCTTTCTCGATGTAAGTTGCTAAGTGACTATCCATAAAGATAAACTAATAGATTAATGTTTGAAGAGTATCAGGAGAGAATGGAAAAGTATATGCACATATTGCACATTATTTGCTCACTTGGTAATATTCCAGCATGAAAATATATTACACATGTTCTACAGCAGAATTTAAAAAGTATAGAAATACATATTTTGGTATCCGTAAGTTCCTAATTGATCAGAACCACGTACTAACAAGAGATTGGTTACCACATACAGAGAAGTTAATAGACGAAGGTAATACTGAAATACGAGATATAAAAGAAATATACAAAGCTTGTGTAGAAGCTATTCGAGATTCAGATGCTGTAGTAATTGAAGATACTGTATCTAATTTTAGTACAGGGCACCAAATTACTCTTGCTCTTGAGATGAGAAAACCAACCTTGGTTCTATGGAAAGGGAAAAAACATAGGCAGTTTAATCAGATGTTCATACATGGTATAGATTCAGATCTATTAGAGGTTAAAGAATATGCAGATAAAGATTTAGAGAAGATAATTAGAGTATTTCTAAAGAAGTATGAAAATGTAGATGAAAAGAATAGATTTCATCTTGTACTTAGTAACCCAGAAAGAATGTACCTAGATTTCGCACAGTTTAGATATGGAAAAAGTAGGACAAATATTATTAGGAATGCTCTTCGAAAGATAATAGATAGCGATAAAGATTACCAAAAGTACTTAGAGAAGTAGTCTATTAGGATATTTCATTGAATAATGCATCATAAAATGGTTTTTCTCCATAGTTCTCTTCCCATATCTTATGACCTGCTCTTTTAATTATTATTTGTTTGAAATTTGTATCAGTATGTTCTAAAGGTATTCTTACACCATCTGCAGGATGTGGGTCGTAATCTCCATGTATAGAAACAACAGGACATTTTATTGTTGCGAATTTTGCTAGTAGTTCCCCCATTCTTCTCATCTTGTCTGCCTCTGGCCATATTCTTTCATATATCTCCATCTGAGCTCTTTCAGTAGTAGGTTCAATATCTGATCTTCTACTGTAAGAATCGATCATACCCATTAAGCTTCCATATTCATTTAATATTTCATCTGTTTTCTCTTTTTTATCATCTTTAAGTATGGATTCAATTTCTTTCATTCTTCCCTTTTCTTTGGCAGGTAAACACTCTAGTCTTTCCTTCCTAGTTTGTCTCATTTGATCAACATATCTTTTATCTAATGGTCCTGATGAAACAAGAATAATCTTTTCTACTAATTCTGGATATTTTGCTGCAACTAAACCGACAAGCCAAGCACCCCAAGAAAATCCTACTAAAATAACTGGCTGATCAGCGTATTTCTCAATTTGGGTTCGAAGTTCTTCTATTTCAGAGTGTAATGTAATTCCAGTTTGAAAAGGTTCAATAACTCCATTTGTTTTAGCTAATTGAAGTGCAACTGGTCTCATTTCTCCCCAAGCACCAGGGCCACCATGGACTAGAACAATATTTCTAGGTCTTTGCCCATATTCTCTTACTTTTCCTATTTTGGTTTCCATAGTGATTTTGAAACTTATATAAAATTATATCTGTATGTGTATGTAATTGTAAGTCTATTTAGTAAGGAATATAATCCAAATATGGGAGTTATTGAAATAACAAATTTAACAAAACACTTTGGTAATATTAAGGCAGTAGATGGAATATCTTTGAGTGTTGAAGAAGGCGAAATACTAGGGTTTATTGGTCCTAATGGAGCAGGTAAAACAACTACAATTAGTTGTATGTTAGGACTTCTTAAACCAACTTCAGGAGAGATTGTTATTAATGGACTAGATTCTTGGGATAATACGTCTTTAGTTATGAAAGATCTTGGATATATTCCTACAGATCCATACTTCTATTCAAATTGGAAATCAAAGGATTATTTTAACTATTTTGAGAGTATAAAAGGAAAGTCAGGATTATTAGCTGACTTAATTAAAGATTTCGAATTAGATCCTTCAATTGTAATTAAGAACTTATCTACTGGTAATAAGCAAAAACTTACAATAATACTAGCCATGATGCACTCCCCTAAGGTTTTGGTTATGGATGAACCAACTCGAGGATTAGATCCAATTCTTCAAAGTATGTTCTATAGGTACTTAAAGAAATTAGCATCTAATGGAACTACTATATTCATGTCTTCACATAACTTATCTGAAGTTGAAGCTATTTGTTCTAAAGTTGCTATTATAAAGTCTGGAAAACTTGTAGAAGTAGGAAATGTAAAAGCTTTGCAAAGTAAGAAGATGCATATTATTAAGATGACTCTTAAAGATCCAAAAACATTAACAGAGGATATGATCAAGAAAGTAAGTGGACAGATTGTTGATCACGTAACAAATTACTTTGAAATAAGAATTAGTGGAGATTTAAATCCATTCTTAAGTTTATTACCTAAACTTAATGTTATAGATATTAATATTGGGAGTGCAAGTTTAGAGGAACTCTTTTTAGAATACTATAAATAGCTATGAAAGATATATTACAAATAATTTGGATTAATATTAAAAATAAGAAGTCTTTACTTCTTATCTTAGTGGCTATTAATGTATTCCTAATTCTTACCTATGCTCTAATATGGCCAAGCTTAGCATCTCAAATGAAAGCTCTGAATGAACTTATGGCAACACTTCCTCCTGCATTTCTAAAGGGATTTAATATTGAATCGCAACTAAATGGTAACTTTGAATCTATGTTGGTAACAAAGCAATTTGGTTCTACACTTCCTATACTTCTTGTTATTCTTACAACATCTTTAGGAGGAGACTCTATAGCATCTGAAATAGATAAAGGAACTATTCAAATGTATCTAACACTTCCAATATCTCGAACTAAGTACTTTGTATCTAGATATTTATCTGGTGCTTTAATAGTATTACTTTTCTCTATTTTTTCAGTTCTAATAGCAGTTCCTATCTCTTGGATATTTAATCTAGATGTAACTGTTTCTCATTATTTGGTCTATACAATTAGTACGTTCTTACTTGGTTTAACATTCTTTTCTATTTCTTATCTGGTTTCAGCAATTTCAAGTGTAACTAACAGGGTTGTAATAGTTTCAATTTTAGTATTCTTAGTTTCTTATGTTATTAATGTAATTTCTGGATTAAGTGACAAACTTGTAGATTTGAAATACTTCTCTCTTATATATTACTTTGGTCCATCTGAAACTATTGTAAATTATTCAATACCTGTTTTTATAGGGATATCCATAATTTGTTTTGTTTTAGGACTTAAGCTATTTAAAAGAAGAGACATTTCTATTAGATAGTATCACCCCAAAATTTCCTTTGAATATAATATTAATATAATTGGCTTAATATACCCTATAGCGGGTATAATCGCACTCATGGAAAAGGAGACCAAAGTAAATAAAACAAGATTAAGGGTTTTAGGTTTAATTGCTACGGTAGTTATTAAAGTAGCCGTTTTGTCAGGTTTAAATAGTGCTCCAGTGTATGCAACTAGTGAGCAATATCTAACTCCTCCCCCTAGAAATCAATATAATCCAGATATTGTTGATACTTTTTCTTCTCCTATTGAAATTATTGGAGATGATGATTGTGAAAATGATACCCTGAATGCTTTAAAGTTACTAAGTGCTAAAGCGCCAGATACATATAGAAATGTTGTTAAAAGTATTGGGATAATAGAATGTGCTCCTAGTGGATCAGCAATGTATGCAGATGAAACGCCATCTAGATTTGTGGTTGGAGACAACACTAGAACGTATAGTATTATATGGTATGCAGGTTCAATAGCACATGATGCATTTCACTCAAAGTTATATCATGATTATTTAAGAACTCATAAGACTCAGAGTGTTCCTGATTCTATATGGATTGGTAAAAATGCCGAAGAGAAGTGTATAGCTGAACAATCAAGAGTACTAACAAGACTAAAAGCGGATAAAGCTTTAATAGAGTTTCTTAAAAATGCATTAGCTACTAGATATTACGAAATTCTACCTAAAGATAGAGACTGGTAATTATTTTATCTTCAATTATTAATAGTTTTATTCTTAAACATTTTATTTACTTTTCGTACATTTTGTAGAAAGGCTCAATTTTTGACCAACATTTAATGCATTTTAGAGGGAATGCTTCTTTAAGCTCTTCAATAGAATTAGAATTCATAATCATTTCAATAAATTCTTCATACATTTTTGTTTTAATGTTTCCATATTTGTCTATAAATTGCCCCCATATCCCAAGAGAATGAAAATCCCATTTAATAAAAGTATTATCAAAGAATTCAGAAGGAAAAAGTTTGTTAAATTTAGGGATGTTGAATAACCAAGATGAACTCATTACTTCTTTTGCATCTGGATGTTCTACCTTTAATATACTAAACATCTCTTTTAGTTCCTTAAGTCTTGCTGGCATTCTTTCATCACTTAGTAGTCCTGGTTCGGGGTTTTCATTATTCTTGAAATGTAAGTTTACTAAGTATTCTGACTTTAAGTAGTCATATGAACAAAAACCATGTTGCTCTCTTATTTCTTGATTATCTTTCTCGACTAATACATAGTATTCGTAAGCTATATCAATATCTTTATTGGTAAAAATATTATTTGTAAACTGTATCCAATTATTATTACTTGTTTTCATATCAGAAAATGGAACACCTACTCTTACTGGCATTGAAGTATATTCAAATAGAGCACTTAAAAATGATATTCCAAGAATTTCAACTACTTTGTTCGCAAAAATAAATTGAAGTTCAATGTATTCTTTGGGAAATATATCCATATTATGTGTTTTGAATATTAATTACTTTACCGTATAAAGAGACAATGTCACCATTTACTATTACTGCACTTCCTCCATTTGCACACATAATATTATATTCCCCCTTATTCTTAGTATATTTAGTTATGAAGTCTGATTTATCTTCAAAATGAGGAATGAATTCAAAGTCTACTAATCCAAGTCCAGTAACTTCTTTGAAATCAGATGGTAACAGTATATTTAAATCACCAAAGTCTTTGTGATACTCATATGTAGATTCAAGAGTTGGAGTTAGTATAATTGCACCGGCACTGACTCCTATTAATACTCCACCATTTAATGCAAATTCTTTAAGAAAATTATCGAACTTTCTTTTTCGAATATTAGTAATAAACTGAAAAGTATTTCCACCAGATAGGTAAATTACGTCACATTTCTTGAGTTCTTCTAAATCTATATTCTCATACTCATCTTCAATATCAGCGTATATGTAATTTGTTACCCCATATTGTGACCAAAAGGATACAGTTTCATTAAAATATTTTCTGTTTTTATCAGAAGAAGATGGAATATATCCAAATTTAATATCAGGAAACTGTTTTTCAGTTAATTCCAAGGTCTTAAGATCGGCCTCTTTATTAGGAATACTTCTTTCATCGGAATATAGGACTAATTTCATAAGAAGATATTACAATTATTGAATATAAAATTCAAAAGCAAAGTTAATCATTTATATGAATTAAGACGTGTTTTGATACCTTCGGAGTGTAAGTAATTCCATTCCGAACGTATTGCCAAACCTTCGGAATGAGAAATAATTAAGTCAGGTAAATATTTGTGATTTAGATATATTATTGATTGTAGTTCTGCCTCAGTAGTAGTAATTTGGTATTAGAATCAATTTTTTCGTTCATATTATTTATTAACTATTCTTTATGGAAAAACAACTTAAGGGACTCAATAGGTTTAATCTGTTTATGGGTACACTTCACCTTATTCAAGCACTAGTGGTACTTTCTATTAGTGATCCCAATAAGGGAATAATTCCAATAACAATTAATTATCTTAAGTATGATCCAGCTTTATCAAAATTGTTGCCTGTTACGAAGGATTTATTTTCTGTTAACTTAGCATGGTTTGTAATTGGATTTTTCTTGTTAAGCTCACTAGCTCACTTTTTCATAGGAACTATTTACAAGGGCAAATATGAATCTGATTTAAAACTTGGAATCAATAAGGTTAGATGGTTTGAATATGCCTTTAGTGCAAGTATTATGATGGTAGCAATAAGTTTACTATCTGGAATCTATGACTTATCTAGTCTTCTTATGATCTTTACTCTAGATGCTATTATGAATCTTCTTGGGCTTGCTATGGAGAAAGAGAATCAGGGAAAGACAAATCCTAATTGGTTAACATACATACTAGGTTGTATTGCTGGAATAGTTCCATGGATAGTCTATGGAATTTATGTATATGGGGCTAGTCAGTATGGTGGAGGAAATATTCCAAGTTTTGTCTTTTGGATATATGTATCTATATTCATATTTTTCAATAGCTTTGCAATTAATATGTTCCTTCAGTACAAGAAAGTTGGTCCATGGAAGGATTATCTATTTGGAGAAAAGGTCTATATTATTTTAAGTTTGGTAGCAAAATCATTACTTGCATGGCAAGTATTTGCAGGAACATTAAGACCTTAAAACTAAAATCCTTTCTATTTAGTCTTTGTAATTAACACGAGACCATCTCCAGTGAAATAGTGTTGTATTATGATACCAACGCCTATTCCTAGTATTAGTAGAAATATTTTAATATCTTGTATAAAAAAGATAGATAAAGCTATTAGTACTAAACCATAAATACTGTGGTGAAGTTTGTAGCCTTTAATGTATATAGCGTCTTTATGAATAGATTTAGCAATCTTTTTTGCAATGTATTCGTAAAGATATGCAATTAGATAACCGATAACCAAAGCTAATATTAGTATAACTATCTCCATATCTATTTCGAATTCTTTAAATATTCTTCATATTCTTTAGGCGTGTAGCATGTTTTGAATCCCAAAAAACCTGCTATTCCTTTAGATTTAATACATACACCCTTTTCATCATCATAGAATACATCTGTTGGAAGCCCGTTTTGTGTTAATACATTTTGAAGATTATTAAATTGTTCTTCGTTAAGTTTTATTGCCCAACAACAGGAATCGTCATGATGATCAAATTCACATACAGTTTCTTTTGTTCTAGGATCGTTGTATAGGAATAGCTTAAATAAATCCTTGTCTAGTGAATTTTCAAATATCCAATCTATAAGTTCAACGATAAACTTATCTTTATCAATATCAGGTAACTTACCTGCTTTTTTAGTGATATTTATGCTCTTTTGGATAGGGATAATTAATTCTGCTTCATAATTGCTAGTAATGCTTCCAATATATTTTGCACATACTACTACTAGTCTTTTAAAATCTATTTTTCCTCTATAGTATGTATCGAATGTGTAAATCATGTTATTAATCTTAATATAATTAGGTTAATTATATTCTTAATAGTTGAAATTTAAAATGAAATCTCTTTAATTAAACTTGGAGATGAATAACTAGGAAAGTATAAGAGGATAATTATAAAATTATAAAGTAACAATATAGGAAAGCGTCTTTATTTGGGGAATTTTACTATACTTTAACTATCTCATGCTTCTGACAATGCTTTCCATTGTTTCAATTGCCTTTGTATCTTCGGGAATAACTGTTTTCTTTCCATTTTCATATTTAACCTCTGACACAGAATCTATAATTACTGCAATTCCTTTTAGGTTTATGTAGTATGAGTAGTAAGTGAAAACTTCACAATCTTTGGTGTTAGTTCTGCATAAGTTTTCATCGAAACTTGCAGTTTGTGCTTTTGTTTTATATTCAATTTTGGTTCCATCCTTGTCAGTAAATACTCTTTTCTTTGGTGTTGCTTGTTCTGACCAATAGTCATCAAAAAACGACCACTTATAGCTTCTACTTGAATAATCTGCGAAGTCATATTTGTACTGATTATTCTCATTGAAAATAGATAATAGTGTTCCATTTGGCTTTATCTGATCTGAAAGTTCTTGGGATTCTGGTTCGTAAAATAAGGAAATATCTATTGGGCCATATTCTAATGTAGTATTCTTAATAAGGAGATTATCTGGACAAGTAACGTATGTATTATGTCCATAGGAACTAAAGTTACTTAAAATTGTTTTGTTGTTATCACAGTAGTCTATGGCAGTTAGATCAAGTTTTTTATATTCTCTGCTCCATTCTTCTTCAGAGAAACTATCTCTAAAATAGTCAGCAATTATTAATCCATTCTTATCCCAAGATCCATATACTGCCAAATTTTTCATATAGTCAAAAACCCAAAACTCATAAGAACAGCTTTGATCCGATGTAATACCATAGAAGTTTTTTAAAAATCTTGCCTCATCAAACTTAAAACACACTGAATCCATTTCCTTTCCCCCCTTTGCTCTTACTATTATATTCGTATAATCTGAGCCAATATACCAATCCATAGATTTTATTCCTGGATAGTCACTTAATTTTCCAACGGAATCATAAGTATATGTGGTGTCATCAGGATTAGCTTTGTATATGGTGTTATACCTTATTTGTACATTTCCAGTATTCTTAATTAAAAGGCTTTCTATTTTCTTTTGATTCAAATTGTATTGGCTACTTATACTTGGGTAAGTATATTGAGTAAGATAGTGTGAGTTAACATAGTAAATTGGAGGATCTGTATACCATTCTCCGTTATTAACAATGTAGTCTGATCCTTTAACCATTATGTTATATCCGAAAGTTACTGGGTCGAGGCTATCATAAACCTCAAACTTATAATTAACTTTCTCACTAGTTTTTTTGAAAAGGTCATTGATTACATCCTCATTATAAAAACTTTTTTCAGGGGTCATGTATGAATTTATTTGTGAGGTGAAAGAAGGAGGATACAATATATGTGTAATGATATAACTATTAGCAGCAATTACTCCTTGTACCGCAACACATGCATAGAGAAAGCTTAAAACAGTGGTTATTACAAAGATAATAATGACTAGTACTACGTCGGAAATACTTACAGTTCTCTTCTTTCTGAAGAAATTCTTAATTTTTGTTACTAATTTTTTAAGTGAACTAACCATGAAAATGTTTACTAAACTTTATCAGTATTAGTAACTGAGTACAAAGGAAAAAGTAACACCATTTGAATGCTAGGTATTGTTGACCTTTCAACACTTTCTACTATATATTAAAGTTAATTATTACTTAATACATTTCAAATATTATGGATGAGATTAAAGTAAGTAAAGTTAAGGCTATAATCTTTGATATGGTAGGTGTTTTGATATTCGATAACAAAGACTACGTTCCTGATTCAGACATTGAACAAGTCGAACATGCGTTTAATCATGTTGATGATGATCTTCTTATTAGAGATCTTAAAAGTAAATACATGTATTCAGATGAGAAGATAATTGAGATTATGAAGAAAATACCAGATAAATATTCTAAGTTTGATGAGTTATTTGATGTATTACCTAGCCTAAAACTTAAGTATAAATTAGCGGTAATAAACAATGGAACTGCTATGACAATACCCTACTTTAAAAAGAAATTTGAATTCGACAAATACCTAGATCTGTTCGTTAATTCAACAGAAGAAGGTGTTAGAAAACCTGATCCTCAAATATATATTCGTACATGTGAGAAGTTAGGAGTACAACCATCTGAATGTATATACATTGACGATAGAACCAAAAACGTAGATGCTGCATTAAGTGTTGGAATGCATGCTATCTATTGGGATATTAAAGTAGATAAATTGGAACATCTTATGAAGTTTAATGAGCTTGTTAGCTAATTATTATCTTCATTTGCTTTCAGGATTTTTGGCTGGGGAACTTGGATTCGAACCAAGATAGACAGCTTCAAAGGCTGTTGTCCTGCCGTTAGACGATTCCCCAACAATTAGTCTTCAAAGTATACTACAGCACTTACTTAATTGTGAATGATTTTCTTCAACCATTCTGCTGTGTAGCTTTTTTTGTTCTTAAGAAGTTCTGTGATTGTTCCTTCAAATATGACCTCTCCTCCCTTATCTCCACCATCTGGTCCTAGGTCTATTACATAGTCTGCTGTCTTAATTACATCAAGGTTATGTTCTATTACAAGAACTGTATTTCCCTTTTGGACAAGGGAATGCAATACAACTAATAGATGCTCAATGTCATAAAAGTGAAGTCCTGTTGTAGGTTCATCTAGTATGTATAGAGTTTTACCTGTTTGTTTTTTAGCAAGTTCTGTCGCTAGTTTTACTCTTTGTGCTTCTCCACCAGATAGAGTTACTGCAGATTGTCCCATTCTAATATATCCCAGTCCTACCTTATCTAGTGTCTTAAGTTTATTCTTTATAAATGCAATATTGTCAAAGAACTTAAGAGCTTCCTCTATTGTCATATCTAATACATCTGCAATATTCTTTCCTTTGAAGTCTATTTCAAGAGTATCTCTGTTGTATCTTTTTCCACCACACTCTTCACAAGTTACGTATACATCTGGAAGAAATTGCATTTCAATTCGTATTACTCCATCTCCTGAACATTTTTCACATCTTCCACCTTTAGTATTGAAACTGAATCTTCCTGGACCATATCCTCTCATCTTTGCTTCTTTAGTCTGAGAGAATATATCTCTTATGAAGTTAAATACTCCGGTATATGTTGCTGGATTACTTCTTGGAGTTCTTCCAATTGGAGATTGGTCAATTACAACCACTTTATCTATGTTATTAAGTCCTCTAATCTCTTTATGTTTTCCTGGAAGTTCTTTATTCTTGTAAAAGTAACTCATAAGTTTCTTAGCAAGAATTTCATTAATTAACGTAGACTTTCCCGATCCTGAGGAACCTGTTACACAAACAAATTTGCCAACAGGTATCTTAACATTAATATTCTTAAGATTATTTTCTTCAGCACCAATTATTTCAATATATTTTTGTTCTTTTTTGACAGGCTGTTCGATTAACTGAAGTTTCATCTTCTGCATTTCAAGCTTATTCTTTTTACTCATCATGTAGTCTCCTGTTTGGAAAGATTCGACTTCAAGATCATTCAGATCTTTTTCTACTAATTGAGTTTTAGCAATAATATCTTCTTTATTTATTGTTCTTTTTCCAGTTATGTAATCTGCAGTAATACTTGTTTTTGTTTTAAGAAAATCTTCAAGTGTCCCATTAAATATGACTTCTCCACCATGTTCTCCAGCTTTAGGACCAATATCTGTAATCCAGTCAGCATTTCTAATAGTGTCTTCATCATGTTCTACGACAATCACAGTGTTTCCTAAGTCTCTAAGATATTTAAGAGTAGCAATAAGTTTAGAATTATCTTTCTGATGTAGTCCAATAGATGGCTCGTCCAAAACGTATAGAACACCACTTAATCCAGATCCTATTTGAGAAGCAAGTCTAATTCTTTGCGCCTCTCCACCGGAAAGTGTTTTTGCAGTTCTAGATAGAGTTAAGTAGTCTAGTCCAACTGAGATTAAAAATCCAAGTCTTGAATTAAGTTCTTTTAATATTTGCTTTGAAATTATCTTTTGAGATTCAGTAAGCTCAGTTCCTTCTTGAAGCTTATTAATCCACTTAATAGATTCATTAATTGTAAGAGAATTAACTTCAAGAATATTTTTACCCATTATCTTTACAAAAAGAGATTCTTTTCTAAGTCTTGCTCCCTTACAAACAGGACATTGTCTTTCTCTCATGTACTGCTCTATTTCATTTCTAATATAGTCACTTTCAGTCTCTTTATACCTTCTTTGAAGATTAGTTATTACTCCTTCAAATTTAGCATTATAAAGATTTCCTTTTAATGTCTCTACTTTAACAACATCAGGTACTCCATAGAACACAATATCTAGTTCTTTCTTCTTTAGATTTTGCATTGGGGTCTTAATATCTATCTTGTTCTTTATACATACAGTTTCTAATACCTTTCTATTCCAGCTATTCATTGAATCCCACATTTTAGACCACGGATATATAGCTCCTTCTGCAATTGTTAAGTGAGGATTGTATATAAGTTCAGGATCTATTTCGGATATATTTCCAAGTCCAGCACAATTAGGACAAGCACCGTTTGGAGCATTAAATGAAAATAGATTTGGTTCTAGTTTAGGAAAAGATGTTCCATCTGAAAGAACAAAGTTTTCAGAAAATTCAAGGTCGACACTATCATCTTCTTTTAGAATACTAACAAGCATAAGTTCAGAACCTATGTTTAATGAAAGTTCTACTGAATCTGTAAGTCTCTTCTTGAAAGTTGAAAACTCTTTTAATTCCTTATCTTTATCTAGTTCTTCTTTAACTTTATCTTTTGAAATTCCTAAGAATTTTCTATTTAATTCCCCTTGTTCTTTACCAATTACGAGTCTATCTATGACTATTTCAATATTGTGTACCTTAAATCTATCTAGTTTAATATCATCTTCTAAGTTATGTATCATTCCATCTGCTCTTACTCTCGAATACCCTTTACTTAAAAACTTCTGAAATAGTTCTTCATAAGTTCCTTTTCTGTTTCTAACAATTGGAGCAAGAAGAAGTATCTTAACTTCTTCATCTTTTCCTAGATCCAAGATTCTATCTACTATTTCTTGAACTGTTTGAGATACAAGTGGTTTATTGGTTTCAGGATCATATGGTTTACCAATACGAGCAAATAGAAGTCTCATGTAGTCATATATTTCTGTAACAGTTCCAACTGTAGATCTTGGATTATGTCCTGCACTTTTTTGATCTATTGATATTGCTGGGGATAATCCTTCAATGTATTCAACATCTGGTTTTTCCATTAATCCTAAGAACTGTCTTGCATATGCTGAAAGACTTTCAACATATCTTCTTTGACCTTCTGCGTAGATTGTATCAAAAGCGAGTGAAGATTTTCCTGATCCAGAAAGTCCGGTAAAGACAATAAGTTTGTTCTTTGGAAGTTCCAGAGAAATATTTTTAAGGTTATGAACCTTAGCGTTTTTTATGACAATATTTTCAAGGGACATCCGAGGATTATACCACAAAAAGTGAAAAATTTAAG